>JAVBYL010000294.1 GCA_030824035.1 Humidesulfovibrio sp. | reverse complement strand
GCGCAGCGCTGGGCTTGGCGCAAAAAATAGCCGCCCAGGCCCTTGCCGCCCAAAAACATGTGGTAGGTGCGCTCCGGCAGGCGCAGCACCTCGTGCGCGCCCGTGGTCAGGTCGATGCGCAGGATGCGGCCTGTCCAGCCGAAAACAGGGCCGCCAGGAGCCTCGGGAGTGTCTGATGCGTGCGTCATGCCGTTGTTCGCCTCGCGCTGCGGGGGAGCCTGCGGCCAGCGTTTGCGGCCTTGTCCCCCGTGGCGGAAAGAAGTATGCTGTAAGCCCGGTTATCGCAAGGGGTGATGACCAGACTCGCAGGAATCAGGAGGGCACAGGCGTGGCCAAGGATGAGATCGACGTTTCCCGGCGCAGGCTGCTGTTCGGCTTTCTGGACCGCGTGCGCGGCGGGGAGCAGACCCCCATGGCCTCGGCCTCCACAACGGCCCCCATGCTGGCCGCGGCCAACGCCGCCTTTGGCGCTGGCTCCTTTGAGGCCGCCGCCGGGCACTACCGCGAGTTCCTGAAGCACGAGGCCGAAAACCGCGAGGCCCACCAGCGCCTGGGTGAGTGCCTGTACCGCCTGGGCCAGTACATCCAGGCCAAGGTGGAGTTTGAGCGCGTGTTGCAAAAAAACCACAAGGACACCCGCGCCCTGCTGTTTCTGGGCCTGGCCCTGGCGCGGCTGGAGCGCGTGGAAAAGGCCGCCGTGGTCTGGAAGCTGCACTTCGACCCGCACAACGTCAGCGTGCAGCGCGAGCTGAATATCCAGATCGCCCTCATCGAGACCGCTGGCGAGGACGACAAGCCCCACCACGCCGCCGTGGCCGATGCCGTGGAGCGTGTGCTGGTCTAAACCCCGGCATAGCTCCGCGCCCGCCTGGGCAAGCGATTTGGCAAACCCCAAGGCAAACCGTTAGTTCGCCTTCTTCATCTCCGCCGCCAGCTGGGCCACGCGGGCGCGGATGTACGTGGCGGCCACGTCCGCCTGCTCCGGCCCTTCCGAAAGCACCGACTGGCTCTCGCCCAGGGCGCGCAGGTCTTCCTGCACCTGGTTCTCCATGCGCTCGCTCTCCAGGAACATGATGTACGCCAGCAGCAGGGCCGCGGCGTTCTCCTCGCTGCCGTCGCACAGGGTGGCTATCTGCTCCTGCGTGGCGGTTTCGAACAAGCGCCGTATGAACATGCGTATCCACTTGCGGTACAGCGCGGGCAGCACGGGCGGAATCATGGCCGCCAGCTGCTCGGCGGTCTGCTTTTGCGTGGCGGCGCGGGTGACGGTGAGATATTCGCGCAGGGCCTCGGCGCGGCGGGCGGCATCGTCCTGGGTCACGCGCTCCATGAGCATCGCCTCGATGTACGCGCGCATCTGCTGCTCTTCGGCGGTCATGTGGTCTCCTCCCTGGTGCTGCTGGACGGGGCCTGGTGCTGCTGGACGGGCCGGGTGAGCGCTCGGCTCTTCCCGTCCGCGCGCAAAGGGAGTATCACCCGCGCATGCCGCTGGCAACGCCGGTGAGCAAAATCCCCCCACTGCGAGCGGAGCCCCGGTGACCGAAACCCTCGTCCAACTGCTGCCCCTGGCCAAGGTGCTCCTGGCCTTTGGCGCCATGCTCCTTGGCCTGCGGCTGAAAAAACCCCTGTGGCTGGCCGTGCTGGCGGGGGGCTTCCTGCTGGCGCTCTCCTTCGGCATGTCGCCCCTGGCCTGGCTCGGCGTGGCCTCCCGCTCCCTGTTCCAGCTGGATACGGTGTACCTCGTCATCATCCTGGCGCTCATCCTGTTTTTATCAGAGGTGCTGGATAAAAGCGGCCAAACGGCCCGGCTGATGCGCGCGGCCACGGGCTACCTGCGCAATCCGCGCCTGCGGCTGGCCTTCTTCCCGGCCCTGGTGGGCTTTTTGCCCATGCCGGGCGGGGCGGTGTTCTCCGCGCCCATGGTGCGCGACATGGCCGACGGCCTGGGCCTGAAGCGGCGCGACACGGCCCTGGTGAACTACTGGTTCCGCCACCTGTGGGAGCTGTGCTGGCCGCTGTACCCCGGCATCATCCTGGCCTCCTCCCTGGCCGGAGTGCCCCTGGCAAAGCTCATCGTGTACACCCTGCCGTGCATCGGCCTGTGCGTGCTGCTGGGGTGGGTGTTCATCATGCGGCCCGCCGTGGCCCACCTGGACAAGCGCCAGCCCGCCACCACTGGGTCTGTCGATTCCACCGGCATTGCCGGCATTGCCGAAAACCCGCGCAACCTGGGCGACGCCCTGTACCAGGGCCTGCCCATGCTCATCGCCATCACCTGCGGCCTGGGGTTTGAGGTGGGCATGACTCTGTACGCTCCGGACTGGCCCTTCGAGCTGGGCATCACCGCCGCACTGCTGCTGGCCATCGCCTGCTCCCTGGCGCAAAACCGCGTGGGGCCGGGCTTTGTGGTTGGTGTGCTGCGCGACAAGGAGCTATACAAGCTCATCGCGCTGGTGGCGGCCATCCTGATGTTCAAGGACGTGCTGCAGGCCTCCGGCGCTGTGCAGCAGTTGGCGGGCGTGGCCGGGGGGCGCGGGCCGCTCTTCGCGCTCACGGTGGGCCTGCCGTTCTTGGTGGGGCTCATCTCCGGCATCACCGTGGCCTTCGTCGGCTCCACCTTCCCCATCATCCTGGGCGTGCTGCACAACCTGGGCGCGGCGGACCAGCTTTTGCCGCACATCACCCTGGCCCTGTTCTCCGGCTTCACCGGGGTGATGGTTTCGCCGCTGCACGTCTGCTTCCTGCTCTCCTGCGAGTTCTTTGGCGTGGATGTGGCGGCGGCCTGGCGGCGGCTGCTGTGGCCCTGCGGGTTGCTGTTCGCCTCGGGCGTGGGCTGGTTCCTACTGCTCACGCGCCTGTAGCGCTACTGCGCCCTTTCGCAATTTCGCCCTCTCGGCAAAGCAAAGCGGCCCCCTCCTCCACGCTGGGTGAAGGCTGGGGCCGCGTTCCGCTGCTTGTTGCGCGCGGCTACTTGGCGCCAAAAACCTTCTTGAGGATGCTCGTGGTGCGCTCCGCCGGATTGGTGCGAATGGCCGCCTCCTCCTGGGCTATCATGGTGAACAGGCCGTCCACGGCCTCGCCCGCCACGTAGCTGTCCAGGTCCGCGCCGTAGGCCTGGGCCAGGCTGGAGGCCAGCGGATTGGCCAGCAGGCGCTTGTAGGCCTTGGTCACGCCCGCGCTCTCCGTGGCCTTGGCCACAATGGGCAGCATCCTGGTGGTGATCTTTTCCCCGCTGGTTTTGCGGAAGTACTGGGTGGCGGCGTCCTGCGGGCCGGTGAGGATGCCCTTGGCGTCCTGCACGGTCATGGCCTTCACGCTGTCGCCCAGGATGTTGGCGGCCTCGGGCACGGCCTTTTCCGCCGCGCGGTTCATGGTCAGGATGAGCTCGTCCAGCAGTTGGCCCTGCCCGGCCATGCGCAGGGGGGCCTCCAGCTTCTTTATGGAGTCCGGCAGGAGGATTTTGACGGCCTGGTTGCCCAGGTAGCCATCCTGCTGGCCCAGGCTGGTCACGGCCTTCTTGGTGCCCACGGAGAGCGCCTCCTTCAGACCGGCCACCATGTCGGTGTTGGACAGCCCGGCGGCGGAGGTGGCGGAAGAACCGGACGTGCCGGACGTGGCGGGAATCTGCGTTTGCACCTTGTCCAGCACATCGCCCCAACTGGCGGCGAAAACGGGGGAAACGCTCAAGGTGGTCAAAACGGCGGCAAGGGCGATATGGCGGCGCATGGGCAACTCCAGTTGTTGATGTGTGCGGCCAGTGCACGGAACGCGTGCGGGGGCTATTCTTATTCTTTACGCTCCGCCTGCCCGCAGCGCAAGGCCCGCTTACCACACCGCGCCCACGTCTTGCCTCGCGCGGGCATCTGTCGTACCTTTTGCGCATCATGTAGCCCACCGGGCGCGCCCAGCGCCCAAGAAGAGGACCACCATGCCGCACCCCATGAATTTCGCCTTTGCCGGACCAGGACCCGCCCGCCCCAACGGCAAGGCCGTGGCCATCATCGGCGCCGGTCCCTCCGGCCTTTCCGCCGCAGGGTTCCTGGCCTGCCTGGGCTACAGGGTGGATGTGTACGACAAGCTGCCCCAGCCCGGCGGGCTCATGGTCTTCGGCATCCCGGCCGACCGCATCCCGGCCGAG
>JAVBYL010000011.1 GCA_030824035.1 Humidesulfovibrio sp. | reverse complement strand
GGTTTAGCCGAAAATAAGGGTGAGCAACACCACCACCAGCAGCGAGGGCAACAGGTTGGAAAGATTGATGCGCTTGATGTCCAGCAGGGTGAGCCCGATGGCCAGGATGAGCAGGCCGCCCGTTGCGGTGAGCTGGCTGATGAGCAGCGGGGTGAAGTGCTGCTGGAACATGCCCGCGAAGATGGTGAGCCCGCCCTGGTACAAGAGCACCGGCACAAAGGAGAACAGCACCCCCGAGCCGAAGGTGGCCGCCAGCGCCACGGAGGCGAAGCCGTCGAGGATGCTCTTGGTGTACAGCACGGTGGCGTCGCCGCGTATGCCCTCGTCAAAGGAGCCCACAATGGCCATGGCCCCGATGCAGAAGATGAGCGAGGCGGTGACCAGCCCCTCGGTGAAGGCGGGGTTTTTGGAGCGGATCATGTTTTTGGCGCCTTCGCCCAGGCGCTCGAAGGCCGCGTCGAGGCGCAGGGCCTCGCCCGCCAGGCCGCCCAGCAGGATGCTGAAGATGAGTATGAGCGGGTTTTTGACCGTGAGGGCCATCTGCAGGCCGATGAGCAGCACGCACAGGCCCAGGCCCTGGAACACGATGAGGCGGAACCGCTCCGGAAAGCGCCCGTGCAGGGCCATGCCCGCGAGGCTTCCGACGATGATGGCGGCGGCATTGACGAGGGAGCCGGTGGGCAGAACCATGTGCACTTCCTGTGGCGCAGGGATTTTGAAACGCGCGGGTTTTGGCTAGCATGCGGGGGGGCTCCTGGCAAGAAACCACTGCCTTGACAGGCGGGGGGTCCTTCCCCTAAGAGACGAAGCTCATGCCGGGATGGCGGAATTGGTAGACGCAGTGGACTCAAAATCCACCGGTCGCAAGGCCTTGGGGGTTCGATTCCCCCTCCCGGTACCAGGCACAAATCCAGCACAGTCCAATACCGCCCAAGAAGCCTAGAGCTTCAACGATAAACCCCGGATGTAATGTCCGGGGTTGTCTTTTGTTGTCCATTGACATCCGGGAGCAACTGGGGGCAAGTCTTGGGGCAGGGGGTCAGGTTGGCCCTCGGAACACCTCAGGAGTTGCCCCCATGTCGTTGACGGATACAGCAGTACGTAGCGCTAAACCCGGCCCGAAACCCTACCGCCTGTACGATGAAAGAGGGCTTTACTTGGAGATCGCTCCAAGCGGGGGCAAGTGGTGGCGGTTTAAATTTCGTTTTGCCGCCAAAGAAAAGCGGTTGAGCCTTGGCGTGTACCCAGATGTTAGCCTTAAAGACGCGCGAGAACGTCGTGAAGCCGCCCGCAAGCAATTGGCGCAAGGCATTGACCCTAGCGCGCTGCGTAAGGAAGAGCAGGCGAAAGAAGCAGAGGATGCGCTGACTTTCGGGGTAGTGGCCTTGGAGTGGTACGAAAAGAAGCGACCCGGCTGGACCGAGAGCACCGCTTACAACAAGATGCGCCAGTTGGAGCGCGAGCTGTTGCCCCCGCTTGGAGCCCTTCCAATCAAGCAAGTTGCCCCCAGGTCCATTCTCAACGCCGTCCAGAAGATCGAAGAACGGGAGTGCCACGAAACGGCGAGGCGCATTTTGCAGTGCACTGGGCAGATATTCCGCTATGCCGTTGCCGCTGGCTATGTCGAGATTGACCCTACCCCCGCATTGAGGGGGGCGCTCCGGGCCGTCACCTCAAAGCATCGGGCCAGTATTACCGATCCTAAGGCTGTTGGCCCGCTTCTGCGTGCCTTGTGGGGCTATGAGGGCTCGCCTGTGGTGGCTCTGGCCCTGCAATTTGCTCCTTTGACCTTCGTGCGCCCTGGTGAGCTTCGCCACGCTGAATGGTCCGAATTCGATGAAGAGGCCGCAGATTGGCGCATTCCCGCTGCCAAGATGAAAATGAAGGCCATGCACATCGTCCCGCTCTCCCGGCAAGCCTTGGCTGTCCTGAAGGTTCTTCGCCCTCTTACTGGCGGGGGGCGCTATTTGTTTCCTTCGGAACGATCCGCAGATCGCCCTATGAGCGAGAACACTGTGAACGGGGCGCTACGCCGTCTAGGGTATTCAAAAGAAGAAATGACGGGGCACGGCTTCCGTTCAATGGCATCGACACTGTTGAACGAGCAGGGCTGGAACCGTGACGCGATTGAGCGTCAGCTTGCTCATGCCGAGAGCAACAGCGTGAGGGATGCCTATAACCGTGCGGACTATCTGCCGGAACGTCGAAAAATGATGCAGGCTTGGGCAGATTATTTGGACGCGCAGCGGGAGGGGGGGATGATCGTACCATTGTTTAAGAAGGTCGGCGGCTGCTAATTCTTCAGGTCTTGCTAATTTTAAGTTGCTCAATCCTGAAGTGTGAGGCGCTTGGCAGTGCCGCGCCTCAAGGCCTGCTCGGAATTATGGTTTTGCTGCTGAGAATAATTCTTCGCAATACAACGGTATTGTAAATGCTAGGCGGTAGTATGACGTCTAAGATAGATCGTGATCGTGGCGCAGAGAAGTGGGTTCGGTGTGATACATTGGCTGATCGGTGGGACTGGAGCCCGTTTGATGTAGTGGAATTGCTGAAAACAGGATTGTTTCGATTTAGGAGAGAATTTGGAGACGGAGCACCTCCGATTGGAGAGCTTATGGACGCTGAGGTGCATATTGTAGACCTCAGGCGTTGGGAGGCTGATAATGGAGACAGAATTCACAACGGACCTGTGCTAGCCAAGGACGGGCCTCGGTTGCGGGAGGACAATGCTCGTCTTGTGTTTGAGCTTGCGGCGTTAAAGGCGGAAAACGCTAAGCTGCGTTCTGAGATAGACACGCTCAGAGGGGCATCCGATGGCTTTCCGGCAATAGTTGAAGGCGGAAGGGACAAGAATACCCGAGAGAGGTGGAAGGAAAATTTGCGGACTAGCTTGGCTTTGGCGGTACACGTCATTGGGAAAGGCAAGAAGTTCACCACGGAGGAGCTATATCATTTGTGCCGCAGTCTTGAGCGTGAAAGGTTGAATGAAGAAGCAATGAAGATTCTCCGGGAAGAATTGCCAAAGGAGTACATCCGCACCGGGGGCAGGCCGGTTACAAAAAAATAACATCAGAATTACTGTAATCCTCTGTCATGCCAGCGTTTGCAGGCAGCAGCAGCCCGAGCGGGCTGATTTGTGGTCCCTGTGTTTCTTACGTTTCAGCTTGAGTTTCATATGATCCCCCAGTTTTAATTCTGCAATTTCCAAATATCTTCCGAGGACATAACTCTTGGAGGATATCCCATCATGCATCACGGTTCTCGGATCGACCCCAGCGGCCTTTACCGCGTCAAAGCCATTGTACGCACGAAGGGGGGCAGTCCCCCGTTCATCGATGTCAGCGCGGCAACTTGGTGGGCGGGGGTCAAGTCTGGCCGCTTTCCTGCGCCTGTCCGCCACGGCTCCATGACCTTTTGGCGTGGCTCTGACCTTCTGGCCCTTGCCGCCAGGTTGAGTGAGTGAGGCAGGTTGCATGAAGGCCAAAGGGACTACCCCTAAGTTTAATGGCGACCGTCTTACGCCTCGCGCCGCAATCCCCAAGCATTGTCGCTGGTGCAATGGTGGGAGCGCGACAACCTGTGCGTCCCCTTCTTGTTCCCTGTTCACCCTTCGTAGTTCCCAAGCCGTGCCTGAAGCCAAGGTGAGCCCGTTGCGGGCCATTCGCGCCCGCTGCCTGGACTGTGTTGGAAGTGCCGAGGCTGTGCGCACCTGTACGGCTTACAAACCTATCCTGTCGCAGCCTGAGTGTCCGCTTTGGCCTCATCGTGAAGGCAAGCGCAATGTCTCTCCCGAGTACCGGGCAGAGCGGAGAGCACAGGCCCTGAAGCAGCGCGAGAAGGCTGGCGCAGCCCCTGTTTTTCTGTCCCTGCTGCCCTTCAGCAAAGAGAAGGAGGAATAGGTGTTCACGGAGAATATAACTGCTTTCCGCACAGAAATTGAAGCTGCGGGCCTGCGCCCCGATGCCATTCTTGCAGACGATAATTTTCACCGGTGCCCGGTAGAAGGTAAGCCCCACGCGCAAGACGGGGTGTATGTGCTCCATCTGGACTATCCTGCCTCTGGCTGGTGGAAGAACTACCGCACTGGCGAGTCGAGGACATGGACGACGAAGTCTGGGCGCAAGCTGAGCAAGTCCGAGCAGCAGGCTTTTAAGGAGCGCATTGAGGTTGATCGCCGCATCCGGCGTGAAGAAGAAACCAAACGTCAGGCGGAGGCCGCAGAGGCGGCTCGGAGGATTATTGCAGCGGCTTCGGAGTGTACCGCACATGCGTATTTGTCGGGCAAGGGGCTGACCCCCTGCTCGGGCCTCAAGCTGGCTCATGACGGGAGACTGGTGGTGCCCGTGAATGGGCAGGACGGCAAGCCGATGACTTTACAGTACATCGCTGAGGATGGAGAAAAACGGTTTCTCCCTGGTGGGCGGACCAAGAACGGGTACTTTTTGATCAAGGGCAACGCGGAGCGCCTCTGCATCTGCGAGGGGTTGGCAACGGGACTGAGCATCAGAGATGCTACCGGGCATTCCGTCATCTGCACCTTTAACGCTGTAAACCTGGAGCCGGTCGCTGCCTTTGTCCGCCAGAAATTCCCCGATCGCGAGATTGTGCTCTGCGCCGATGATGACCATGCAACTCTTGGCAATCCCGGCGTGAGCAAGGCAACGGCGGCGGCGCTGGCTGTTAATGCTCTCCTGGCCGTGCCGAGCTTTGAAGAACCTTTTGACAGTCGTGGTAAGCCCAGGACTGACTTCAACGACTTGCAGCAAGCGGAAGGCGTGGATCGGGTGCGTGAACAACTGGCTCGGGCGGCCAAACCCGAACCGTTGCCGAATCAGGCCTCTGGAAAGAGCGTGCAGGATAGCCCTGGGGGGCCGTTCCTCATCAAGGCCGATGGTGTCCACTACCTTGAAGAAGGCAAGGACGGCGAGGTGTACCCCGTTTGGGTCTGTTCCATGCTCCGCGTTCTCGCTCGTACCAGGAACACTGACAGTGCAGACTGGGGCTACCTGTTAGAAGTGATCGACCCCGAAGGCCGCGCGCATCGCTGGGCTATGCCTGCGAGCCTGAAGGCGGGCAATGGAGACGGCTACCGCTCTGAACTGCTGAGCATGGGCTTGGATATTGCCCCTGGCCTGAAGAGCAAGCAGCGGCTGGACCGCTACTTGGGCACGGCGAAGGTGGATGTCTTTGCACGGTGTGTGGATCGTCTCGGTTGGCACGGGCGCACCTTTGTCTTGCCCGATGCCGTGTACGGGAAGGCTACGGATGAGCCGATTGTGCCTCAGGGCATTCCTACTGAAAACCCGTTCCGCCAGAAGGGAACCCTTGGAGAGTGGCAGGAACATGTGGGTAGTCTCTGCGCGGGAAACTCCCGGCTTGTTCTGGCCGTGTGCACCGCATTTGCCGCACCGCTTCTGGACCCTTTGGGCCAGGAGTCGGGGGGACTCCACTTGGTGGGTGGCTCTTCCCTGGGCAAAACGACGGCGCTACGTGTGGCCGGTTCGGTGTGTGGTGGCGGTTCGAGTGGGTTTATCAAACAGTGGCGTGCCACCGACAACGGGCTTGAGAGCATCGCAGCGGCACATTGCGATGCGCTCTTGTGCTTGGATGAAATGGGGCAGGCCGGGGGCAAAGTCGTCTCGGAAGTGGCCTATATGCTCGCCAACGGCCAGGGCAAAAGCCGGGCCTCTCGGGACGGCTTGGCTCGCAAATCGCACACGTGGCGGGTGCTCTTCCTGTCCACTGGCGAGATCACGCTTGCTGACAAACTGGCGGAGGACGGGAAAAGTCGCGTCAAAGCCGGGCAAGCGGTCCGGGTGGTGGATATCCCCGCCGATGCTGGGGCCGGGCTCGGACTGTTTGAAATGCTGCATAGCTGCGCGAGCGCTGACTTGCTCGCACGGCAGTTGAAAGAAGCTTCGAACAACTACTACGGAACGCCCTTCAGGGCCTTCCTGAAAGCCCTCGTCGCGGACCGCGACGCCCTTACCCTCCAGGTACAGAAGTTCATGCACACCTTTGAGAATGAAAACTGCCCCGAGGAAGCCGACGGACAGGTTAAGCGGGTTTGCGGGCGTTTTGCGCTGCTGGCCGCAGCCGGAGAGCTTGGCATTTCCCTGGGCGTGTTGCTCTGGGTACCTGGTGAGGCAGCTAAAGCCGCTGCAACGTGCCTTCGCGCCTGGGTTAGGCAGCGCGGTGGCACCGGAGCGGCGGAAGTGACGGCTGGGCTTGAACAGGTACGGCGCTTCTTTCAGGCGCACGGGGCTGCTCGCTTTGAGGAGTTGGAAACGACTGAGTCTCGCACTGTGATAAATCGCGCTGGCTATCGCCGTCGGGAGGGGGGCGAGACCGTATATTGGGTGTTCTCAGAGACTTTCAAAGCCGAAGTTTGCGCTGGTTTTAACATAACCATGATCTGCACCGAACTGAAGCGCTTGGGCATCCTGCGCCCCGGGACCGGGCACAACACCAAGAACGTGCGGCTCCCGGACGGCCAACGCCGCATGTATGTTCTGACTTCTGCAATTTTGGGCGGCTCCACCGATAGCAGCGGCAACAGCCCTGAAAACGCGGGGGAAAACGTGGGGCCGATGGCGGGAGCTCTGCCGGTCCCGTCGGTAGCGGAGCCGGTAGCAGCGGGGGAGCGGGACCGCTGTTGCTGGTCTCGTGAACTGGAGCGGCCCCAGACTAATGTCAACGATTACAGTAATGTTACCGCTGTTGCCGCTGTTGCCGCACAAAACGGCTCTGACGCAGCAATTTGTTTGGGCGCGGTGCATGACATGGGCGCAGTGCCCGATGTGGTGACGATATGAGCGCAGCCCGGTGGATTGCATCACATGGTGTTCGGGTCTGGGCCGATGGGGACTGCCTCACGCTTGAAGGTTTGGCCGCTCTCGGACCGCAGCGCGCTGCTGAGATCGTGGCCTTTGCACGCGAGAACAAGTTGCAGTTGCTTAATGAGCTTGGGGGGCCTTCGGGCCTCCCGGCTTGCCCGTGCATGGGGTGCGGACAGCCGTTCATGCCTTCGGACGAGAATAAGCGGTACTGCCGGGTTCGCTGTTTCGACACTATGAGGCCTACGGCGGGTCACGTGCTCTGTAAAAAGCAGGAGTTTAGCAGGCATGGCTAAGTTCAAGAAAGGTCAAAGTGGGAACCCGGCAGGTCGCAAGCTGGGCAGCGTCAGCTCGGGCTTGCGCCTTCTGCGGGATGCTGCCGGTGAAATTTTGCCGCTTGTGATCCAGCGGGCCAAGGCCGGAGATGCAGAGGCACAGCGCCTCATCCTGGACCGTGCGGTCCCGAAGCTGCGGCCTGTGTCTCCGTCTGAGGCTGTCTTGTTGCCGGATGGTAACTTCGTCGATCAGGTGCGGGCACTTCTTCGTGGAGTCGCCGGAGGCGAACTTTCGCCTACGACAGCGGCTGAAGTTGCGAACATCATCGCGCTGGCGGCCAAGGTGGAGGAAGTGGATAGTCTTCGTGATGAATTGGCCTCGTTGAGGGCCGTTTTAGAAGCAAGGAGGAATCGGAATGGCAAGCGGGCTTAGTGGTCTTCGGAAGAGCTACACGGCGCTTACGGCCTTTGAACGCGCGGTTATCAGGATGCGCCAGTCCGCCACCAATAAGTGGGACGTCCCGCATGAAGCCCTTCGCGCGTACAGCACCAAAGATGCCCTGCACGAAGCGGCTATCACGGGCGCGTTTCTGACCATTGCCGGATTCGCGTTGACGGAGTCGCTGAAGGCAGAGTCTTTGCACTACTACCATGCCGCATTCATTGCCAGAGATGTGGTCGCGAGAAAGAAGGGGGAGACGATTGAATCTGTCGTAGCTTCGGCGCGCGAAAAGATCGAACTGGCAGAGCAGGACGCTGAAGCGTGGATCACGGCCTTGGCAAGGCTGGATAAGGAAACCGGCGCGGCCTTTATGGACACGGCGAGAATGTTTGGCGGACCTTATGTTGACGGATTACTCAAGCGGACGGCCATGAGAGAGGGGTGCCCTGTGGACGACTCTGGTCAGTACGAAAGCCTGCGCATGATGTGGGGGAAGGAAGAGTTTGACTTGGCGGATCGCCTTGAGGCCATAAAGGATTCACCGACAGATTTACGCTGGAACACGTGAATTTAAGAAGTCTAGTCCGTTATGGGAAGAATTGTCATCAGCAAAGGCCGCGAATGTTTACCGACAGGAAACCGGCCAAATTAGCGGGGGGATCTAGTTGCTCTTGGGCACATGTTTGGTGGCCAGACGGTTTGATGGAGAGTGAAGAAGCGAAGGGGATGTGACAAATCGGATCAAGAGTACATGCGCTCCGAGGATGCGAGGCAATAGTACTCCTCCCCGAACTAGCTTAGGATCGGTAAGAACTTTGGGAACATGATTCCTTGTTTTGTGACTTCAACTGATAGCGCGAGACTTTCTACTCCACTGCAAATTGCGCGCGTGTATGTGTCGTGATAATTTCTATCAAACATTGGTGTGACTTGAAACGCATAAGCATCATCGCGCTGTGTTACAAATAATAATACAGCGCGATATCCACGTTTGCGAAGGGCTATAAGCTCATGGAGTTGTCGAACGCCACGTGGTGTAATTGAATCTGGAAATCTTGCAATTCCATTTTCAACGACAGTTGCACTTTTTACCTCGATTATGCAGGTACTGTCGAGAAAGTTTACGACAAAATCAGCGCGCATTCCGCTAATTGCGACCTCGCGGGATATTTTAACGTAATTAAGTAAGCATGGTATTGCACTATTTGTGATTGCCATGCTTACTATTTTGTTTGCAATGTGCGTATCTGTTCCGACAAGTGTGCCGTTTACGCGTATGGCCCTCCACGTATGTCGGCGTTTTCTCTTGTCATCCCCACTGTCCCAGAGAAGGGCTTCGCTTCCGGGGGACAAGCAGCCGTGCAGAGAGCCGGGATTTGAGCAGTATGCAACGACTTCGGTGCCGTCGGCAAGGGCCATGTCAACTAAGAAACGCTGAGGTCTTCTGAGGAATGTTGCGTCGACTTGTTGGCCAGTAAACGGCAGTAATATCATGTTGTTCATGTGGGCGTGCGTCAGATTGTAGGCATGTGGCGTGGTCAACCTGGGGCAGAGGAGTTTGAAGTGATTTGCAGGGAATGTCCCTTAACGGAGCGGTTTTGTTGAAATGATTAGGTTTTCAACACCACCTTATGGGTGATGGTTGGCGATCATGGGTTTCTGCTTCGCTGGGACCATGATGCGCATGTCTGGGGCTAGGCATGTGCGCTCGCCCTTCCCTTATAGGGTTGGACACAAAGCTTTCGATATGTCAAGGCTACACATGTTCAGTTAGCCGTCAGCATGGTCTGCGAGGAGGCGTTTTGAGTTCTAAGCCTGTAAATAAATTTTGTCACAAAGCATCAGTCAGCGTAGAGGCGTCTGAAGAGAGTAGTGCCGGTGTATCTGTACCTTCGACAGAAGATAATGCTGTTAGCGTCGGATATAGTACTGATTTGGGACAAATGTTGCACGGGCGTATTGAAAACGCGCTACAGAGTTCAATGCTTTGTAAAATGAAGGGGATGGTTGATCTTATTGTAACGTCTCCACCATTTCCATTAGTCCGCAAGAAGAAATACGGGAATGAAACTGGTGATGCTTACATACACTGGCTCCAGTCACTCGCGCCAGGACTTGCTGATATGTTAGCAGATGAAGGATCTATTGTTATTGAAATCGGGAATGCCTGGGAAGAGGGTGTCCCGGTAATGTCAACGCTGCCTCTTGAGGCATTGCTTGCATTCAAGAAGGCCGCTAATCTTCATCTTTGTCAGCATATTATTTGCCATAACCCCGCGCGTCTCCCAGGTCCTGCTGCGTGGGTGAACGTTAACCGCATCAGGCTCAAAGATTCGTATACTCACGCTTGGTGGATGTCGAAGACAGAGTATCCTAAGGCGGATAACCGAAGAGTCCTTAACCCATACAGCCAAGATATGAAGCGACTTTTGAAGTCTCAAAAGTACAATGCAGGGGTCCGTCCATCGGGGCACGTGATCTCTAAAACGGGTTTTCTTGCGGATCACGGCGGTGCGATCGGCCCGAATGTGCTCGATTTCACTGGTGAACACTACCCAGAAGCTTTGCTTAAGTTCACCGGCACAAAGTGGGATTCGAACTATAGAGGTTATTGTAAAGAGAGGGGGCTGGCTGCTCATCCCGCTAGGATGCAGTCGGCTCTCGCTGCGTTCTTTATCCAGTTTTTAACTGATGAAAATGATTTGGTACTCGATCCATTTGCTGGTTCAAATACAACCGGGTCAGTTGCAGAAGAGATGGGGCGCAAGTGGGTCGGTGTAGAAGCTAACTTAGAATACATCGCAGGTTCTCGCGGCCGGTTCGATTCACTTCGCATGGCTGATGATGACCTAACCGCTGGCATCGTAAATACTTAGTTGTGAGGCTGGCATGTCGACGGACTTTTTGCCCGACCATGCTGTGGAAGGCGTATTTTGTGGTGACTTAAGCGCTGGAAACTTCGATACCGAGTACCGTTCACTCAAAGACGACCCGGTGGGACGTTTTTACGTTCAATGTCTGCGAAATTCGGCGCTTTACCGTCGTGCTGTGGGTTACTTCTGCTCAACCGTATATGTCGTTGTTGGGGCTCCGATTGTAGAATTTGCAAGGCGAGGTTGCAAAATACGGCTAATATGCTCGCCACACCTCAAGCCTATTGATGTAGAGCACATCGCTCTCGGATACGCTCGACGAGCAGAGATGCTTGAGCAGTCATTGGTCTCACAGTTTGATGCCTTGTTAGCTGATCCTAGAACTGCTTTTGGCGCCAGAACGCTGGCAACATTAATCGCAACTGGTGCACTCGAAATAAAAATTGCTGAGCGTGTCGGGCTGCAGGGGTTGTACCACGAAAAGCTTGGCCTTTTTGAGGACACTCTTGGGAATATGGTAAGCTTTAAGGGATCGAGCAATGAAACCTGGAGCGGCTGGCACGACAACGGTAACTTCGAATCGATTGAGGTCTTTTGCAACTGGAGGGGCGGCCTTGAAGCAGAACGCGTTCGCCGCCATGAGCGTCATTTTGAGTCACTATGGTCGGGGACTGATCCTGATGTGGCAGTTACTGTTTTTCCCCAGTCTGTTGAGGAGTACATTCGGAGATTTGCTTCGCATAGCCTGGAGGATCTCGTGAATCCGGAACCACCATGCGAATCGCTTCGCAGAGAGGCGCTTCCCCACCAAAAGTCAGCGATTGCTGCATGGGAAGCACTTGGTAAGCGTGGTATTTTTGAACATGCCACAGGAAGTGGGAAAACATTCACGGCTATACTCGCGATTCGTAAGCATGTTGCCCTGGGGCTTCCTGTCCTAGTTCTTGTTCCAAGTACGCTGCTTCTTGAGCAGTGGGCGAAGGAGGTAGCTGACGAGATCCCAGAGGCTGTGTTGCTTCTCGCTGGTGGAGGACATCAGCGGTGGCGGCTATCAGGGCGACTCCGCAACATGACAGCACCAGATCCTGCGCTTGGGCCTCGGATTACACTGGCGATGATGCCTACAGCCTCCCTACCTGACTTCTGCGCTAGAGTGTTTGATGGTCAACACCTGCTGATGGTTGTTGATGAAGTGCATCAAGTCGGGAGCCCCAAGAACTCCAGCGTATTCATTCTCAACGCAGGCGCTCGGCTTGGGCTTAGTGCGACTCCTAAACGATACGGAGATCCTGAGGGCACCGCTCGACTGCTTGCCTATTTCGGTGGAGTTGTCCCTCCGCCGATAACGCTGCAAGATGCAGTGACAGCAGGACGCTTGGTTCCCTACGAGTATCATCCCCACCCGATCCATTTGACCACTAGTGAGGCTGAGGAGTGGCTAAAGGAAACTCGAGCGATTCGCTTTGAGCTGGCGAAGCATAATAAAGGTCTTGACGGTGGCGGACCATTAAGTGATCGGGCGAAGATGCTGCTTATAAAACGTTCAAGAATAGCTAAGAAAGCCCTCGCGAAAATTCAACTCGCTGCGGATGTTATTGGCTCTGTCTATGAGGAGAACCAAAGTTGGTTAATATACTGCGAAGATGGGGGACAACTAGCTGATGTTATGATCGCGCTCCGCGAGAGAGGTTTTAAGCCGATAGAGTACCACTCTAGTATGGCTGGGGATCGCGACGCTACGATGGAATGGTTTCGAACTTTTGGTGGCATTCTTGTTTCAATAAAATGTCTTGACGAAGGGGTGGATATCCCCGCCGTTTCGCATGCACTGATTCTTGCTTCATCACAAAATCCCAGACAATTTATTCAACGACGCGGTCGTGTGCTACGCAAGGCGCCCGGCAAGCATCTGGCAGTCATCCACGACGCAATTGTTGTTCCTGTGAGCACCGAGAAGGAGCCCGAACAGATTGGCCTGCTAAAGGCAGAGCTGCTTAGGGCGGTTGAGTTCGCAAGCCATGCAATTAATCAAATGGGGGGGGCCGAGCTTCGTTCTATCGCGATCAGTATGGGGCTTGACCCTGAGGAGATGATCGACAACGCGGGGAGTGAAGAAGATGAGTGATAACAACCAGGATAACCTTATCCTTGAGGTCCTGCTTGAGGTGAGAGCGGCGGTGGCACCAGATCTTGACGAAACTTTACTGCGAAACTGTTTTGAGATTCAGCGTCGCCACCAGTTCAGCCTGAAACGCGACCAGCCATCAGCTGCGATGGAACGTCTTATTGACGAAATTGTTGATGCGATGGCCGTTGGGCGGGAGGAGTAGCCATGAAACTCTTGAAGCTAACAGTCACGAATTTTATGCCATATAAAGGAGATAATGTTATTGAGTTCCCAACAGACGAGACTCAGAACATTATGCTCGTGCTCGGCGACAATATGCGCGGCAAAACGTCTTTGATGAATGCTATCCGCTGGGGTTTCTACAACAAGGCACTCAGTAGGCACTCGAGACCAATTCTTTTGCAAGACATTGTAAACAAGGATGCTGCGGCGCAGGATGACTGGCGTGTAGAGGTCTACATCGAATTTGAGGCAGATGGGCACACGTATGAGTTGCGGCGAACTGCGGAGCGGCGTCCACAAATTACAACTCCAACTAAGCCAGAGGACTTTATCGTGTCTTTGCATCTCTCGCGAGATGGGCATGTCCTGAGTGGAAGCGTATATGAGGCTGAACTTAACCAGATCGCCCCAGAGCAGGTTTCGCGTTTCTTCCTGTTTGATGGTGAGTTGCTTGATCAGTATGAAGAACTTCTTGTCGAAGGAAGCGAGCAAGGCCGTTTAATCAAAGAGGCTATTGAACAAGTTTTGGGTGTGCCAGCCCTAATCAATGGGCGTAATGAGCTGGGTGCTATACTGAAAGCTGCGCAGAAGCGGCAGGCACATGATTTGACCCATGTTGCAGGGCTCAAAGCGCAGGCTGATAATACCACACGCCTCACAACCCAACTCGATACTTTAGAGTCTGACATTAGTGCGCTTCAGGGAAAGTTGGCAGAGACTCGTGATGAGCGAGCGAAGCTAGAAGATGAGCTTGAAAGTGGTGCCAGAGTCCTTGCCTTGAAGGCAAACCTAGACATCGCACGTGCAGCGTTGAGGACACAAATTGACATTGCTGAACGTAAGCATGAAGAGCGTAAAGAGCTCCTTGCGGAAGCCTGGAAAGATCTCCTCTCCGCGAAGCTAAGCGTTAAGCTGGCAATACTTACCGTGCGCCAGCAGGATCTTATTCAGGCGCTTGAAAAGCGGTCGCGAATTGAGGGACAGATTAAAGATATCAAGAAGCTTCTGGGCACCAATGAATGTCCGACCTGTCATCAACCTCTCTTTGCGGAAAAGCGTGATCAACTAGGCGCAGACCAAGGCAGGCTTGAAGTGGAGGCCGCGCAGTCTGGTGATGTGTTACACGATCTAAACGACGTATCTGCCCAGATTAATACACTCAGTAAGATTCGGGGGGTAAGAGCGCGTGAGCGCTTAGTGTCTATTGATCGTGATATCCGGATTGCTGAAGTCGCATCCCAAAAAGCTGAAAATGAGGCCGAGCGAATCTCGGATGAAATCGCTGGGCAGGATACTGCAGAACTCGCTCGTAAAAGAGTGCTGGCTGCGGAGAAACTGAAGGAAGAAGGGCGCCTTACAGAGTCAATTAAAAACGTGGCGCAGCGTATTCAAAACACAAAGTCCGAGTTGGCAATAGCACAGAAGGCCATCGAAGGTCTGGCGGGGGCTCGTACCCACAAGAGCACACAGAAGGCAAAGCTTGCTGCAGACTTGGAAAAGACATTTCAGGCGAGTGTGGAACGCTTGCGCGACAGACTGAGAATGAAAGTAGAAAGCTATGCGAGTGCAGCATTTAAGCAAATGACAACGCAAAAAGCCTATCGAGGCCTTGAAATCAACGACAGGTATGGTCTCAGTATTTTTGATAGCCAAGGGCGGAAAGTATCAATACGAAGCGCCGGAGCTGAGCATGTTGTTGCACTTTCACTGATAGATGGGTTGAATCGAACAGGGCGTGCAATTGGGCCGATCATAATGGATACCCCTTTTGGGAGACTCGATCCAAATCATCGAACCAATATCCTGACGTATCTCCCCACAGTATCAAGCCAGTTCGTCCTTTTAGTGCATGGAGGAGAAATAAGATTAGAAACTGATCTTGCCATGGTAAACCATAAGGTCGGATTGGTATATGAGATAGTCGAAGTGACGGACACCCAGTCCAAGATTGTGAGGAAGCAGTGATGGAACTGACGACAATCGGTTTGTCCGAAGCTGGCGATGCAAAACTCGACGAATTGAAGGAACGAGGCATCTTTGCCGAGAAGATGGACGGTTATCGGTTTGCGGTAGCCCTGGCTATTGCTCAGGGCGTTGTCCCCCCGGAAATTGGCAAGCGGAAGCCTTTTCTAAACATCGGTTCTCTTGATCCCGAGCAAATCTTAAAGCGAAGCGTCGAAGCGCTAATGAGTGAGCATCTTGAGCAAACAACGCCTTACCGCTTAATTGAGCGGTTGGCCGACTGGGGCGTGAACGAGCTTCATGATCAAGTAAAAGCTGGGGAAATTGACTTTATTGGGCTACTTGAGCAAGTGGACAAGGTGGTAGTCTAAGTGTCGACCCCACTTAGAGCCTTTTTGATGCTTCGTAGTGTTTGTGGGGGCTGGGAGGTCGGGGTGCATAAGGACCTTGAGCCTTTGCTGAAAGCTTGGTCGTCTCGATCGGAGGAACAGGCGAGTGCTGTGGTGCACGTGGGTTTCAGTCGGAGCCCTTCTCATACTTATGAAGACTGCGCAAAACTGTTTCCAGGCCGAGTTTTGCTTACAGCCGCAGCTATGCATGCGTTGCCACCGGGGTATGATGCCAGTTCTAACCCTGTTGCTGAGGTTGAGGGGCATAGCATACATCTCGCCACAAAAGGGTGGGGATATGATGCAAGTCATCTAAACATTCCGCGCCTGCCCCGCCACAAGAGTGACTTCAGCGGGTGGGTATCAACATATGTCGCTGAGCATCCTGAGCACGTTGACGCCTTACTAAGTGCAGAAATATTCGATGATACTTCCTACCAAAGTAACGAACATCATCTCTCCAGAGATTTAAGAGAGCAGACTGGTCTTTATCGCTATAGCAGTCTAATTGGGGCTGATCGTGATGATCCGTGTGCTTTGGCACAGGCTGCTCCACCTTGGCTCGCTGAACAAGAGTTTAGCACGATGAACATGACTGTTCGGCTTTCAAATGTTTTTAGGCAGAATGAAATCTATAAGGTTGCCGACCTGCGCAAGCTCCGCCTATCCGAGCTCTGCCGCTTTAAAAATTTTGGCAGAACGTCACAAGTAGACCTCTTGAGCATACTGCGGAGTGCATTGGCAAAAGGCCCTCTTGCGGGGTCGCCATCAGATGGTGGGCTGCCCGTACAGACGGACACTACGTTGTTGGCAGCGATTGAAAGGACTTTAGCCTCTCTCTCCCCTCGTGTGGGCGACATCTTGAGGCGTCGTATGGGGTTGAACGGGCGCCCAGAAACCCTAGCGGGGGTCGGAGATCTTTATGGGCTCACCCGTGAGCGTATCCGGCAGATTGAGGCAAAAACTCTTAAGAGATTGATTTCTGTAGAGTTGTGGGATGACTTGCTCGCAATGAAACTTAAGATTCTTCTTGTCGGCAGACGCTATCCCCTTCCTCTACTTGGCATTGAGGCTGTCGATCCCTGGTTTGAGGGGATTGGGGAACACGCTGAGGCTGTGCGATACTTGCTCAGTAACGTAACGGACTCACGAGTGTCACTTGTTGAAGTTGATGGAGTCGAGTATTTTTCATTTATGTCTCCTCTTCGGTGGGAATCAATTGTAAAAGAAGCAAAACTTTTGCTTGCTGCCAGTGCTGAGAGGCAATGCACAGAAGAATATTGTAAGTCAATCGTAGGTGCACTACTTCCTGGAGAGGCGGCAGAGTTTGCGTTACTTCTATGGAAGAAGGCTTCCGAGCGTTGTATTTTTGTTACATCCGATGAGACGCGGATATTGCGAGCTCATGGGCGAGGTGCTGAGAAAATTTGTACTGGTGTGTTGGAAGAGAGCCTTGAGCCTCTTCACTACAGTGAAATCGCGGCGAAGGCTTCAAGTTTTGGCGGTCGAGCTTTGGATGTCAGGAGAGCACATTCGGCGGCGACCCAAGTTGGCCTACTTTTGGGGCCTGGAATTTTTGGCATTCGTAAGCACCTGAAGCTTAGCGCTACAGAAATGGAAGCCTTAGCTCAGGCCGCAGAAGAGATGATCCTCGAAGATGGGCAAGATCGACAATGGCACTGTGGCCAGATCCTTGAATTGTTGTCAGAGCGTTCACCAGAGAGCGTGCCAGAAGGCGCAGATAAATATCATCTCGATATCGCTTTAAGAGAGCGCAGCAATTTGCGGGGGCTAGGGCGGATGGTTTGGGCAATCCCCGGAGTTCTCTCGGAGGCGAGTCGGCTTGAAGTCCGTGAGACGATCTTGACTCTGCTGAGAACGGCTGGCCGCCCCTTAAAGGGGGAAGAAATCAAGCAACGCCTCTGCGCGATTAGAGGCGTTAGCAGCACTTTTCAGATAGTGGCAGATGATCCCCTTTTAAAAATCGGCTCTGCGCGGTGGGGAATTAACGACAGGGACGTAGCTGTTAAGAGGGACATGCAGCCTTTTCTGTTCGACGAGATTGTGCGGGCATTGGAACAGCGCAGAAAAGGGATCCATATATCTGAATTGGACCAGAGCCTTAAACTTAGTTTCGAGATCCCTGCAGAGGAAGTCTTCGGCCTATCTTTTTTGGATAGCCGATTATCGGTAAGCCAAGGCCAATACCTATACCTGAATGAGTGGGGTGAGCCACGTCGTGAAACAGTAACCGACGCAGTTAAGGCTATCATGCAAGAAGCTGCTGGCCAACCTCTGACGGTGGATATGATTGTGGCCCACGCTGAGAATAGAATCAGGCGCTTTGTTGACAAGAGGTGCATATACGGCGCGTTGCATTCGGTCGGTGCTCGGCTGGTTAGACCAGCAACATGGCAATATGACATTGAGGCAACAGAAAACGATAGCGACGAATATTTGAGCATTGTCGAAGAGAACTCTTAAGATTTTGTGTGACCACCCTTTGGGTAATCTACACCTTGCTTATGATGGTCTGGGCTCCAGGCGGAGCGAAGTATAGGCAGAAGTGAGTGTGGGAGTTATTGGGCCGAGTTGTGTCGTACATGTGTGTGCAATTGGTTGCACTTGTTTTGGGGGGCGACTCGTCGTGGATGAACATAGCGAGTAGTGTCTCAACTCTTACTCTTGGCACCGGAATAAGGCAGCTAGGGCTGCATAGGGGCAACTTTGGGGGCACTGGCTGTCATTGTCTCTGTGCAACAGTAGTAATTCCGGCATGTTGCCGATATGAATCGATTCCCCCTCCCGTACCAGAAGACAATTCGACACGGTCCAAGACTGTCCAGGAAGCTTAGAGCTTCAACGATAAACCCCGGATGTGATGTCCGGGGTTGTCTTTTGTGGCGCGTTGGCCTCTGGGGTAACAGCGGGGAAACTGCTGGGGTAACGGGGCGTTTTGACCCCGAAACGGCATCAGGAGTTACCCCAAAATGGCCGGAAAGCTTATGGGCACTGCGATCAGGAACGCCAAGCCTACGGGCAAGCCCCGCAAGCTTACGGAGGGCATCAGTTCGGCAAGCGGCTGGTCGCGATGAATACCGGGAGGCGCGCAGGGCTCAGGCCGATACGTGGCGCATCCGTGCATACAATCAGCAAGAAGCAGCGCAGTGCAGCCGCCAGGGCAGTTGACGGTGCTTTCCCCTTGGGCATATGCAAAGGGCGGCTGCCCGCAGGCGCGGCCACGCCCAAGAGGAGTGACCATGTTTTTCCGAAAGCCCTTCTTCCGCATGAACATCCGACGCCGCGTCCTGCTGGGGATGCTGCTCTCGGTGTTGGCCGTGGGGCTCATCGGCACCTTTTCCTACCATTCCCTGGCGCAGATAGAGCGCAAGATGGGCTTCATCGAGGTGGTGGACGACCTGGGCAACACCATTTTGGAAATTCGCCGCTACGAAAAGAACTACATGCTCTACGGGCATCAGGAAGACTACGACGAGAGCCAGGCCTATGCCGCCAAGGCCCGGTCCATTCTGGCCCGGCTGGAGGGCAACGCAGCGGAGTTCGGCCTGGCGCTGGAGCACGCGGCCCTCAAGAGCACCCTGGCGGACTACGAGGCGCAGGCGCGGACGCTGACCTCCGGCCAGGGGCTGCCCCAGGCGGAGCGGGAACGCCTGCGCGATACGGGCAAGCAGCTCGTGGACTTGTCCCAGAGTCTGGTTACCCACGAGCGCGCGCGCATTTTGAACATCGTGCACCTGCTCAAGCGGCAGCTGCTGTTTTCCGTGGTGGTGTTCCTGGCCCTGGGCGGCGGGTTCATCTTTGTGCTGGGGCGCAAAACCATCATGGCCCTGCGCAGCATCGAGCAAGCCACCCGCGAGATAGCCAAGGGCCGCTTCACCGCGCTGGCGCCGCCCGGCTCCGACGACGAGGTGGAGCGCGTGGTGGGGGCCTTCAACCACATGATAGCCGAGCTGCAGAAACGCCAGGAGCACCTTGTGCGCGAGAAGAAGCTCGCCTCCCTGGGCGTGTTGACCAGCGGCGTGGCCCATCAGCTCAACAACCCGCTGAACAACATCTCCACCTCCTGCCAAATACTCATGGAGGAAGGCCCTGAGGCGGACCAGACCTTCGCCCGCAGACTTCTGGGCAACATCAATCAGGAGGTGGCCCGCGCCCGCGATATCGTCAAGGGGTTGCTGGAGTTTTCCCGCGCCAAGGAGTTCGAGCGCAAGCCCGTGGCCCTGGCCGAGGTGGTGGAGCGCTCCGTGCGGCTGGTTTCCAGCCAGGTGCCCGCCGGGGTGGAGATAGACACCGACATTCCTGCGGACCTTGTGCTGCACATGGACGCCCAGCGCATGCAGGAGGTTTTTCTCAACCTGCTCATCAACGCCCTGCAAGCCATTAAAACTCAGGCCGGGAGCATTTCCATAACCGCCCGGCACGACACGGAGCGAGGCCAGGTCGCCATCACCGTGTCCGATACCGGCTCCGGCATAGCCCCGGAGGACATGGCGCGCATCTTCGACCCCTTCTTCACCACCAAGGAGGTGGGCAAGGGCACGGGGCTCGGCCTGTCCATCGTCTTCGGCATCGTGGAACAGCACCAGGGGGAAATCAGCGTGGAGAGCAAGCCCGACTTCGGCACCCGGTTCATCCTGCGCTTGCCGCTGGTTCCCCCGGTCGAGACCGCCGTTGCCAACGGAGACGCGGCATGAGCGCCGGGCGCGTGCTGGTGGTGGATGATGAAACCATTGCCCGGGAGAACCTGGCGCATATTTTGGCGCGGGCGGGCTACCAGGCCCAGTCCGTGGGCGATTCCCGCGCGGCCCTGGCCGAGCTGGACAAGGCCGAATACGACCTGCTGCTGACGGACCTGCGCCTGGGCGAGGCCAGCGAGCTGGACGGCATCGGCCTGCTGGAGCGCGCGCGCAAGCTGCACCCTGGGCTGGAGGTGGTGGTGATGACCGGCTACGCCACGGTGCCCGGTGCCGTGATGGCCATGAACCGCGGCGCGTACTCCTACCTGGCCAAGCCCCTCAACCTCGACGAGGTGCGCGCCCTCACGGCCAAGGCCGTGGAGTCGAGCCGGTTGCGCCGGGAGGTGCTGGACCTGCGCCAGCGGCTGAAGGATCGCGACTCCCCGCCGCTGCTGGTGGGCAAGGGCCCGGCCATGGCCAGCCTGCTCAAGTCCATAGCCCAGGTGGCTCCAACCTCGTCCACGGTGCTCCTGCTGGGCGAAACAGGCACCGGCAAGGAACTGGTGGCCCGTGCCGTGCACCAGTCCAGCCAGCGCGCGGGCAAGCGGTTTTTGGCCGTCAACTGCGGGGCCTTCAGCGAAGAGCTGCTGGCCGGGGAGCTCTTCGGCCACGAGAAAGGGGCCTACACCGGGGCCATGGAGCGCAAGGCCGGACTGTTCGAGGCCGCCGAGGGCGGCACGCTTTTTCTGGATGAGGTGGGGGAGATGACCCCGGCCATGCAGGTGCGCCTGCTGCGCGTGCTGCAGGAGCGCAAGCTGCTGCGGGTGGGCGGCACGGTGGATATTCCCGTGGATGTGCGCGTCATCGCCGCCACCAACAAGGACCTCGCCGCGGAGGCCGAGTCCGGGAGCTTCCGCCTCGACCTGTACTACCGTTTGAACGTCATCACCCTGCGCCTGCCCGCCCTGGCGGAGCGCCGCGAGGACATCCCCCTGCTGGCCCGGCACTTCCTGCTCAAGTATTCCGAACTGCTGGGGCGCGAGGTGCGCGAGATCTCGCCCGAGGTGCTGGAGATCCTCGCCGCCTATCCCTTCCCCGGCAACATCCGCGAGCTGGAAAATCTCATGGAGCGTGCCGTGGTGCTGGCCGAGGGCGACACCGTGGAGGTGGTCCACCTGCCCCCGGACCTGCAGGCGGCGCAGCCGCAGCTCAGAACCACGCGCCAGGGCGGCCTGTCCACCCTGGAGGAGAACGAGCGCCAGTACATCCTCTGGGTGCTGGAGCAAACCGGCGGCAACAAGTCCCGCGCGGCGGAGATCCTCAGCATCGACCGCGCCTCGCTCTGGCGCAAGCTCAAGCGGGCCGGGCTGAACTAGCCCTGCGGCAGCGCGGTTCAGGTGCCCCCAGCGGGTGAACGCATCAGGTGCCGCAGAAGGTCTTGTAGCCTGCGATTGGCGGCGGCGGCGTGCGATAGGCAGCCTGATCCGGCCCATCCTCGTACGGCCGCGACACGGCCATGAGCAGCCGCTCCACCGGGGCGTAGTCGCCGTTCTCCACGGCGGCTCTAAGCGCTTCCTCCACGAACGCATTGCGGGGAATGGCCACAGGGTTGCGCTCCTGCATCAGCCTGCGCACGTCCTCCCCGGACTGCGGCTGTCGCGCCAGCCGCGCCTGCCAGCGCGTGTGCCACTGGGCGCAGGCCGCGTCCTGAAACACCGGCGAATCTGCGAGCACGGACGCCGTCAGGTCGCGGAAGGTGATTGTGTAGTCCGCGTGGATCGCCTGCATGCAGGCCAGCAGCTCCTGGACGAGCTCCAGGTCGCCGTCCTCCCGAGTGAACAACCCGAGCTTGCCGCGCATTCCGGAAAGCCAGAAACGCTGAAAAGCATCCGCAAAGGAAAGCAGGCTTTCCTCGGCCAGTGCGATGGCCTGCTCTTCTTCCGCATGCAGCAGGGGCAGGAGCGTTTCGGCGAAGCGGGCCAGATTCCACTGCGCCATGTACGGCTGGTTGCCGTAGGCGTAGCGGCCATGCTGGTCGATGGAGCTGAACACCGTGTCCTGGGCGTAGGCGTCCATGAACGCGCACGGGCCGTAGTCGATGGTTTCGCCGCACAGGGACATGTTGTCCGTGTTCATCACCCCGTGGATGAAGCCCACAAGCTGCCACTGGGCCACCAACGACGCCTGCCGCTCCACCACTGCGCGCAGGAGCGCGGCTGCGGGATTCGCCGCCGTGGCCAGCTCCGGGTAGTGCCGGTGCAGGGTGTGGTCGAACAGGGCCTGGAGAACCTGCCTGTCCCCGAGCGAGGCGGCGTACTGAAACGTGCCGACGCGGATGTGGCTGGCCGCCACGCGGGTGAGGATGGCGCCGGGAAGCGCGTCTTCGCGGTACACCGATTCGCCGGTGGAAGCCACGGCAAGGCTGCGGGTGGTCGGAATGCCCAGGGCGTGCATGGCCTCGCTGACGAGGTACTCCCGCAGCATGGGGCCCAGGGCGGCGCGACCATCGCCCATGCGGGAAAACGCCGTCTGGCCCGCGCCCTTGAGCTGGATGTCGAAGCGTTCGCCAGCTGGGGTGACGTGCTCGCCCAGCAGGATGGCTCGGCCGTCGCCCAGCATGGTGAAGTGCCCGAACTGGTGCCCGGCGTAGGCCTGGGCCAGGGGCTCCGCTCCAGCGGGAATGCGGTTGCCCGCAAAGACTGCTGTGCCCTGTTCTCCAGCCAGGGTTTCCGGGTCCAGGCCCAAATCCCCGGCGAGCGGACGGTTGAACAGGACCAGGCGCGGCGCGCGCACCGGCTCCGGGCTCATCCGCACATGCAGGGCTCCGGGCAGGCGGGCGTAGCTGTTGTCGAAGTTCCAGCCCGTACGGGGCGTCGCCTTGGTGCTGCGAGGATTCATATGCCTCCAATGCCCGCGCCATGCGGGCCTGCCCCCAAGATAATGCGCCCTCCCCATTCGTCCAGGCCCATTCGCTCAGGCCCTGGCGTCCTCACTTCCCTTCCAGCACCACGTCCACAAGCTCCAGGGCCTCGCGGGCCAGCACAACGTGTATCGCGGCGCGGAGGTCCGCTTCCAGGGCCTCTGCCTCCGGCCTGTTGCCCTCGGGCAGGGCCACGGTGTGTACGCCGCCGCGCTGCGCCGCGAGGATCTTTTCGCGGATGCCCGCCACCGGCAGCAGGGTTCCCCCAAGCGACATCTCCCCGGTGAGGGCCACCCCAGGCTTGCCTGGTCGGCCTGTCAAAAGCGAGAGCAGCGCCATGAGGATGGTGACCCCCGCCGAGGGGCCGTCCTTGGGGATGGCTCCGGCCGGGATGTGGATGTGCAGGTCCTGGTTGGCAAAGAAGTCCGGGTCCAGGCCGAAGCGCTCGGCGTTGCCCCGGATGTAGCTCAGGGCGGTCTGGGCGGACTCCTTGAGCACCGCGCCCAGCGAGCCGGTGAGCAAGAGCTGGCCGGTGCCGCGCATCTTCGCCGCCTCCACCAGCACAATCTCGCCGCCCGTATCGCTCCAAACCAGCCCGGTGACCACGCCGGGGCGCTGCGCCGGGTGCGCGGATTCGTGGGTATGCCGCCGGGGGCCAAGCAGGTTTGTCACCAGTGCCGCGTCCACGGTGTGCGGGTAGGCGCCGGGCCGGGGGTACGCTCCGGCCTGCGGCGGGTCTGTGCCTGCGTCGGGGGCGGCCTCCTTGAGGGCCAGCCGCGCCAGCTTGCGGCACACGCTGCCAATCTCGCGGTCCAGGTTGCGCACGCCCGCCTCCCGCGTGTAGTCGCGCACAATGGTGCGCACCGCCTCCGGGGTAAAGTTCGGGAAGGGGTGCGTCAGGCCATGCTCCGCGCACTGGCGGGGAACCATGTGCCTCAGGGCGATCTGCTCTTTTTCGGTCTCGGTGTAGCCGGGAAAATGCACCACCTCCAGGCGGTCTTGCAGGGGCGCGTCCAGGCGGGAAAGGTCGTTGGCCGTGGCGATGAACATCACCTGGGAGAGGTCGAAGGGCACATCCAGGAACAGGTCCACGAACTGGCAGTTCTGCTCCGGGTCCAGCACCTCCAGGAACACCGCGCCCGGGTCGCCGCGGAAGTCTTGGCCCACCTTGTCTATTTCGTCGAGCATGATGACGGGGTTGTTGACCCCCAGCCGCTTGATGGCCTGGATGATCTTGCCGGGCATGGCTCCCACGTAGGTACGGCGGTGGCCGCGCAGTTCGGCCTCGTCGCGCATGCCCGCCATGGACATGCGGTGGAACTTGCGGCCCAGGGCCTCGGCTATGGCCATGCCGATGGAGGTTTTGCCCGTACCGGGAGGCCCGGTGAAGCAAAGCACGGGGCCGCGCGCCGGGGCCAGGGCCTTGCGCTTGCCCAGCACCTCGCGCACGGTGCCGCGCAAATCATCCAGGCTGATGGGCTTGGTGAGGTAGTGCGCCGCGCCGGTGCGCATGGCCTGCACGGCGGACTGCACCGTGGCGAACCCGGTGACGATGATGATCTGCGTGGCCGGCGAGAGCCGCCCGGCCTCCGCCAGCAGCGTCATGCCGTCCATCTTGTCCATCTTCAGGTCGGTGATGATGAGGTCGAAGCTCCAGGCGCGCACCATCTCCAGGGCATCCAGCCCGTTGACGGCGGTGCGCACCGCGTAGCCTTCCTTTTTGAGCACATGCTCCAGGTTGGTGCGGGCGATCTCTTCATCGTCCACCACCAATACATGGGGCGGGGCGGAGGCGGCCAGGGTGCGCCCGGCCAGATACTCCAGCAGGCGCTCCTTCACGTGGTCCAGGCCGAAGTGCCGGTCGCTCAGGGTGCGCTCCACGCGGGCAAAGTCGAGGCAGTCCTCCGTGGCGGTGCGCCAGGGCAGGGCGCTCAGCCAATCGATGTAGTTGAGCCCGATGGCGTACTCCCCCACCGAGGGGTCGGTCTTGTCCAGGCGCTCCAGCTCCTTGGCCACCACGGCGGCCACATGCTCCGGCAGCGCGGCACCCTTCACCTGGGCCCGCAAATCGGCCAGCCCCTTAGTCGGGCCCGCGCTTTCTTCTTCAGGCTTGCGGAAAAAAATCATCAAACGGCCTCCTGAACGCCCTGTGGCGGCGTGTCTTCCATGCGTCACCCTGCTGCTTACCCCCGCATTTCACCCCATGTCAAAGCGGATTCACAGAGTGTCATCCCATCGCTTCTTGTGGTCTGTTGCTATTTGCAACGGCCTCCCGTGTTCTGTGTTGCACAATAAAAAACGTTTAATATTAGCATGATGGGCGTTATGTTTCGTCCGCGTGTTGCGATATGCAACTGTTTCCTCGCCGGCCTTGGTGGGGCCTGTGCTGGCAAGTTGTTAAATGCCAGCATGTTACGCTGCATCCCCCCTGCGGCACATCCCTTGAAATAAGCGGGCCAACACAAACGCCAACCCGAGGGGTCGTTATGAAAAGCCTGCGTGACACCATGGAAACCGCATACGCCGCCGCCGCCTTTGCCGAGCGCAACCTGGACAAGGAAGCCCGCGAGGTTTTTGGCAAGGATGACGCCAATCAGCTCCAGACCCAGGCCAAGCGGACCGCCGCCAAGGCCAAACGTCCGCGCCCCAGCCTCAAAGCCTAGCCCACAGCTGCGGAGGCGCGCCATGCCCAAGCCCAGCCATAAGGTTCGTGAAGCGATGGAACTCCCGCTCAAGCAGCCGCGAATCGCCTTGCGGCAGCGGGGTGGCTGGCGCGAGGCCATGGAAACCTACGGCGAGGCGCTCTCCCTGGCCGAGGCGGGCGAGAACGCTTTGGCGCGCGAGATTTTGGGGGACTTCCACGCCGAGCACCGCAAGATTCTGGTGCTGGCCGAGCAGGACGGCGTGCCCGGGGCCATGGTCACCTACAGCGTGAACCTGGCCGAGCGCCTCTGCTTCGACCTGGTGCTGCTGAGCGTAAGCGCGCCGGAACGCCGCCAGGAAGACTTCGAGGCCCGGGCCCGCGCCGCCGGGCAGCCCCTGCTCGACGAGGCCCAGCGCCGGGGCGTGCGCTGCGCGCACATCCTTCGCCAGGGCCAGCGCGACGAGGTGCTCAACGCTGTGACCCTGGAGCTGCGGCGCGTGGAGTTCGTCATCACCCGCAGGCCGGAGGCCGAAAGACGGCAGGCGGCCCTGATGGTGCCGGAATTTTGCCTGAAGTGCTGACGGCGACACGTGGCGCATCGTCGCCACATTTCGCCCGTTCCGCCCGCTGACTGTTTTTTGGAGGAATGATGCTCACGAAACTGCTGCCCTTTCTCGCCTGGTTCAAGGACATGAGCCTCGCCACGCTCAAGCGTGACGCCACGGCGGGCATGACGGTCGCGCTGGTGCTAATTCCGCAGAGCATGGCCTATGCCCAGCTCGCGGGGCTGCCAGCGTACTACGGGCTGTATGCGGCCTTCCTCCCGCCCATGGTCGCCTCGCTGTTCGGCTCCAGCCGCCAGCTGGCCACCGGTCCCGTGGCCGTGGTTTCCCTGATGACGGCTGCCAGCCTGGAGCCCCTGGCCACGGCCGGAAGCGAGAGCTACATAGCCTACGCCATCCTGCTGTCGGTCTTCGTGGGCCTGTTCCAGCTTTCCCTCGGCGTGTTGCGCCTGGGCCTGGTGGTGAACTTTCTCTCGCACCCGGTGGTGAACGGCTTCACCAACGCCGCGGCCCTCATCATCGCCTCCAGCCAGCTGTCCAAGATGTTCGGCGTTTCCGTAGACAACGCCGAACACCACTACGAGACCGTGCGCAATGTGCTGTCCTCGGCACTGCACTACACCCACTGGCCCACGCTGGGCATGGGCCTGCTGGCGCTTGCCATCATGGTGGGGCTGAAGCGGCTTTCGCCAAAGGTTCCCGCCGTGCTCGCCGCCGTGGTGGTCACCTCGGTCATTTCCTGGGCCACGGGTTTTGAGCGCACCGCCACGGTGGAGCTCTCGGCCGTCCATTCCGCCCCGGCCGTTGCCGCCATCACGGCCTTCAACGAGGCTACCGAGCGTGTGGGCCGGCTTGCCGCGCAGCGCACGCAGGCCACCGCCGCCCTGGAGCAGTCCAAGCAGCAGGGGGACTTTGCGGCGCAGATCATCGCCGAAAGCGACCTGATGCGCATCAACCACGACATGGAGCAGCAGAAGCTGGCGGCCCGCCACCAGCGCGCGGCCCTGCGCGGCATGCTGTTCGCCACCGTGCGGCAGCCTGCGGAGGCCGCCGGGGTGTACCCGGCGGATCAACTGCCCACCGGGGCCGAGACCGACGGGCGCACCTGGCGGTTCAAGGTGGGCAACGCCCCCCTGAAGGCCGAGGGCCTGCCGCTCAGCGGCGGCGGCGCCGTGGTGGGCGCCATTCCGGAGGGCCTGCCCAGCCTCGCCGTGCCGAAGTTCGAGTCCGGCATGGCCCTGCACCTGCTGTCCTACGCGGTCATCATCGCCATCCTGGGCTTCATGGAGGCCATCTCCATCGCCAAGGCCATAGCCGACAAGACCGGCCAGCGCCTGGACCCCAACCAGGAGCTCATCGGCCAGGGGCTGGCCAATATTCTGGGCGCGGCCACCAGCAGCTACCCAGTGTCCGGCTCGTTTTCCCGCTCCGCCGTCAACCTGCAGGCCGGGGCGCTGACGGGCCTGTCCAGCGTCATCACCAGCGTGGTGGTGCTCGGCGTGCTGCTGTTCTTCACCCCGCTTTTGTATCACCTGCCGCAGGCCGTGCTGGCCGCGGTCATCATGATGGCCGTGGTGGGCCTGCTGAACGTTTCCGGCGTGGTCCACGCGTGGCAGGCCCAATGGTACGACGGCGTGGTGGCCGTGGTCACCTTCGCCGCCACCCTGGCCTTCGCCCCGCACCTGGACAAAGGCATCATGATCGGCGTGGCGCTTTCCCTGGGCGTGTTCCTGTACAAGAGCATGCGCCCCAAGGTCCGCTCCCTCTCCCTGGCCGAGGACAACATCCTGCGCTGCGCGGAGGAATACGAGCTCATCGAGTGCGAGCACGTGGACGTGATCCGCTTTGAGGGCCCGCTGTTCTTCGCCAACGCCAGCCACCTGGAAGACACGGTGAGCGACCGGCGGCTGACCAAGCCCAACCTGCGGCACATCATCATCGTGGCCAAGGGCATCAACGACATGGACGCCTCCGGCATGGAGGCCCTGGGCCGCATTGTGGACGCCTGCCGCCGCGTGGGCGTGGATGTCTCCCTGGCGGGCGTCAACGAGTCCGTCATGGGCGTGCTGCGCCGCAGCCACCTGGTGGAGAAGCTCGGCCTGGACCACTTTTTCCCCACCGCCGCCACGGCCATCCGGGTGGTGCACGAGCAGGCCAAGGACCCGGCCTGCGGAGGCGCCTGCCCGCTGCTGTCGTTCTTGCCCAGGCAGCGGCCCCGGGGCGGCCCGCGCGACAAGGCCCCGGCCACTCCGGGCCTGGCGCAACGACTGCGCCCGCGGGCATACGCGGCAAAACACTAGCACCGAACGCGCACGCGGCGCACGCAATGATCCAAATGGCGGGGCAATCGCCAGAAACATAACTACCCGGAGGAAACAATGGCTCAGGAAATCACCAAAAAACAGGCCTTCATCAGAATGATCGGATTCGGCGCGGCCAGCACGGTCGTGTATGGCGCGGTGTTCCAGTTCGCAACCCCCATCACCGAGATGTTCTCGCGCGGGGGGGTGTACGCGGCCATGCCCATCGCCACCGTGTTCCTGGTCTCCTACGTGCACGGCGGCTTTGCCTCCAACCTGTGGAGCGCGCTGGGCATAACCGCCAAGCAGCCGGCCAAGACCGCGCAGCCCACCAAGACCAAGCGCCCCGAAGTGCGCGCCACCCTCAACGCCTAGTCTGCGCGCAAGCCTGAAGGAGACACCAATGGACATCGCCCTCGACACCTTGAAATTCATCGACCTGTCCGCTTCCTCCATCGCCTTCCTGTTCATCGTCGGCTTCATCGGCGGTCTGGTCAGCGGCTTCATCGGCTCCGGCGGGGCCTTTGTGCTCACCCCGGGCATGATGAGCCTGGGCGTGCCCGGAACCGTGGCCGTGGCCAGCAACATGTGCCACAAGTTCCCCAAGGCGCTGGTGGGCGCCATCAAGCGCTTCCGCTACGGCCAGGTGGACATCAAGCTCGGCCTGGTGATGGCTGCCAGCGCCGGTGTGGGCGTGCAGGTGGGCATCAAGCTGCAGAACTTCATTCTGGACAAATGGGGCCAGTCCGGCTCCAACCTGTATGTGAGCCTGTCCTTCGTGGCCGTGCTGGTCATCGTGGGCGGTTACGTGTTTTACGACGCCATGACCTCCAAGGACGACGGCGGCGCGGAGCCCATGGCCCCCTTGGCCAAGCGCCTGCAGAAGATCGAGCTGTGGCCCATGATGACCTTCAAGACCGCCGGAGTGCGCATCTCCATGTGGTTCACCGTGCCCGTGGGCTTCGCCACCGGCATGCTGGCCGCCACCATCGCCGTGGGCGGCTTCATCGGCGTGCCGGGCATGATCTACGTCATCGGCGCCAGCGGGTTGGTGGCCTCGGCCACGGAGCTGGTCATCGCCTTCGCCATGGGCCTGGGCGGCACCATCAACTGGGCCATGCACGGCATGGTCGACATCCGCCTCACCCTCATCATCCTGGCGGGTTCGCTGCTGGGCGTGCAGCTGGGTGCCATCGGCACCACCATCGTCAAGGAATCCATGATCAAGTTCGTCATGGGCTCCATCATGCTCATCGTGGCCGTGAGCCGCGCCCTGGCCGTGCCCAAGTACCTGGCCGAGCTTGGCCTGCTGGATGTGGCCCCGGAGAACGTGGCCCTCATGGACAAGGCCAGCTTCCTCATCATGTGCGCCGCCCTGCTCATGGGCGCGGTGATCATTTTGGGCAGCATGTACAAGGCGCGCAAGGCCAGCGCCAAGGAAGAGGCGGCCTACGGGCAGGCCTAACACTCCCTTCCCCAGCCCTTAGCCCCGGCCTGCGCTTCGCCTCAGCAATGAGGAGGGGCGCAGGCCTTTTTGCGGGCGCTGTTTCTCTGGGCGGCGGTTGCCTTCCGTTGCGCCATCGCGCATTATCGTGCCATTGCTATGCAGGGGGGCGCACCATGGGAACCAAATACTGGCTGCTGAAGTCCGAGCCGGGCTGCTACTCCATCGACGACCTTGCCGCCGAGCCGGACCAGACCACCAGTTGGAGCGGCGTGCGGAATTTTCAGGCGCGCAATTACATCCGCGACGAAATGGCCGAGGGCGATATGGCGCTGTTCTACCACAGCGTCACCGACCCCTCGGCGGTGGGCGTCGCGCGCATTGTGCGGGCCGGGCAGCCGGACGCCACCGCCTTTGACCCGCAGGACAGCCACTTCGACCCCAGGTCCACGCCGGAAAGGCCCCTGTGGTTCGCGCCGGATGTGCGCTTCGTTTGCAAGTTCGCCACGCCGGTGCCGCTCAAGGTCATGCGCGTGGTGCCCGCCCTGTCCGGCATGGAGCTGTTGCGCAAGGGGTCCCGGCTGTCGGTCATGCCCATCACCAAGGCGGAGTTCGACACCGTGTGCCGCATGGGCGAAGCGTCCGAGGCGGGCTGAGCCCCCGTGGCGGCGTGGCGGGGCGAGGAGGGACGTATGGATGATATCGTCATCGCGGGGTATGTGCCCGGGGCCATTGGCCGCGTGGCGGAGCTGCACGCCCGGTATTACAGCGCGCATTGGGGCTTTGGGCTGTTTTTCGAGGCCCAGGTGGCCGCCAAGCTCGCGGAATTTTTGCAGCGCTTCAACCCGGAGCACGACGGTTTTTGGACCGTGAGCCGGGGTGGGCGTGTGCTGGGCGCGCTGGCCATAGACGGCATGACGGCGGCACACGGCGGTCAGGTCAGTTCCGATGTACAGAGCGGCGCGCACAATGGCGAACAAAATGGCGAACAAAATGGTGCACAGGGCGCGCACCTGCGCTGGTTCATCCTCGCGGAGGAGCTGCGCGGCCAGGGCGTGGGCGGCCGCCTGATGCGCGAGGCCGTGGACTTTTGCCGGCGCTGCGGGCATCCGTCCGTCTTCCTGTGGACCTTCCAGGGGCTGGACGCGGCGCGGCACCTGTACGAGAAGCACGGCTTCCGCCTGGCCGAGGAGCGCGAGGGCAGCCAATGGGGCACGGTGGTGCTGGAGCAGCGCTTCGTGCTCCACCTTGGCTAGGGCCGCCCGCTTTTGGGGAGCGCCGGGCCTGCCTGCGGAAGTGGAACACCAACGATAGTAATAACAAAGTGAGGACCGATGCCTATTTATACGCTGCGCATGCCCAAGGACAAAGCCTCGCAGGCGGACGCGCACATTTTTGAGGCCAAGCCGGGCGCGGGAAAGGGCTGCATCTGCCTGCCCAAGTCTCTGTGCCAAAAGGTCGCCACGGCGGAGACCGTCGGCGTTGAGCAGTTCATGTGCCTGAGCGGGGAGCGGATGTGGGGCAGGACGCTTTCTTACGGCGGCAACGTATGCGCGCAGTGCCTGGCCCTGCTTTCCAGGGACGGGGGCTAGCCGGACCCGAGCCGGGGGCGCTGGCGCGGCTGAAGAAGCTCGGCGCGCGCATCCGGCCCAGGGAGTGGAACAGCGGGGAGCATGTGGTGCTCATGGGGGTTGTTGCGCCCTTTGGCGGGGCGGAGCAGGTGGTGGAGGAAGTGAAGGCGAAGATATTTGCGGGGAAGGCGGTGCATATGCTGCAGGAAATAGTGTCTAGCGCTGAATGAACCGTTCAACTGCAGCTTCCGGCTTGTATAGGCGGGCAGTAGTTGTGAATCGTGGAATTGCCATCAACGGGAATTTCTTCTGTTTGGATGATTCTTATACTGTCTGAGGCGAGACGAATATAGCCTGTCAATATGCCTCAAAGGAAGAAGTGGCCTAGAGCGAGCAATAGGAAAGATCATATGTTTGTGAACAATATACATTTATTGCGGAGATTATAATGCTAAAAAAACAAGCAGCACTTCGGCGTTCGTTATGTATTGATATAATGGCGAGAAAGCCAGTCAATGATTATACTCAGTGTCGTTCAATTGTATTCCGCTGTATCTTTACTGCAATATTTCTTTTTGTGTTTGTATTTACAAAAACTGCGCACACTCAAGGTTTGCAGCTCATTGACAATGTTACAGACAATTATCCGCTATGGGTAGACAACAACATGGTAAGCATAAATAGAGAGTCTGGTGTGTATATTATTTCTACAAACGGTAAAACAGCTGCTCATATTGTTTCGAATTCACCTTTTGTTATTCCTGTATTTTTGTTTGGTGATGGAAAGCCTGTATACATGGACAAGGGAGCATCAAAAAGTAATATAGTCGACTATTTTGTTTACGATGTTGAGACGATGAAAAAAAAGATGATATTTCGAGGTACTGAGCATGCATTCATTTCATTTGATAAGAGTAGTAGGACAGTATTTCTGTCTCGCAATGATACGCGTGAGTTTGTAAATATTCCAGGTGTCAAATTTGAGTTGATAAACAATAATTGCCATGGAGTGTTTGCGTCAGTCGCAATCTATAAAGGTGTGCAATATTTGCTGTGTTCCAAAGATGCCTTCACAATCAACGGAAGTAATACAAACAAGCTAGTTGCAGAATCAAATTTTTTTACTACTACATTAAATAAGCCTGCAAACGGATTTGGCCCAGCTGTAGGAACAGAGTTTGGATTATTTAGAGTGTTGAATGGTGGCATGAAATATTCTGATTTGTATTTATATACTGACGAAAGTGGGTACACGAAAGTCGATGATATGGTTGTTAGTTGGAAATTGCAATATGTGAGCGATGCAGGGATCTTGGCGTACACGCGATATAATGCACGGATGAATGACGATGAACTTGTCTTACGAGACCGGCATGGCAGAGCAATGAAAAAGTTCATCGGTATTCGAACAGCGATGTTTTCTATCTCTCCAAGTGGTGACAAGTGTGTCTACATAGCTGATTCCACAGACAATAATAGCACTTCGTCTAGTGCGGCGTATCTGCTGAATCTTAATTAGTGGAGTATGTATGGAACCTAATGCAATGCCTAGAATCGATATCCCTGTTCTGTTCCCCGTAAAGGGAGGGATAGTACGTCCTGGTTCAGGATATATACAAGGTCATCCAGGGCTTGATATTACCCCTCCTAAGCGTGGTGAACTGACCTGCCCCCACGAGTTGTACCACTATTATGTTAGTCTGGACGGACTCCTTGAGTCTAGTGGTGGTCCCCAGGGGGAGCACCCTGCCCCGAGGGGCAGGGTGGCGGCCGATGCCGGTGGGCGTTGGCCAAAGGGTGCAACCAAGTGCTGGCGCGCCCATGTG
>JAVBYL010000260.1 GCA_030824035.1 Humidesulfovibrio sp. | reverse complement strand
GCCGGATCAGGCGGCCCCATGCTGCTGGAAACCAACACCCTGCCCGGCATGACCGCCACCAGCCTGCTGCCCAAGGCCGCCGCCGCCGTGGGCCTGAGCTACACCGACCTCGTGGCCGAGCTGGTGCGCCTGGGCCTGGCCGAGCACCAGCCCGCCTCCCACTCCCGCACTCGCGCCGAACGGGCCGGGGCATAGGCCCTGCGCGTGGCGACCCCACTCCGCTCCAGCGCCCATGCGGTGAACTCCGGAATCCCCTTCGGCGTGCGCTGCTGCCTGGCGCTGTACAGCTTGGCCTGGCGTTTCACCCTGCCCGCGCTCAAGCGCAACAAGCGCCTGGCCGAGGGCTGGCCCGCGCGCATCCTGGCGGAGGGCCCCCTGCCCCAGGCCGATGTCTGGATCCAGGCCGCCTCCGGCGGTGAGGCGTACCTGGCCTGGGAACTGCTGCGCCACCTGCCCGACCAACTGCCGCAGGGCGCACAGCCTCCGCGCGTACTCGTCACCACCTTCACCAGCCAGGGGCTAAGCGTGCTGGAGCAGGCCCGCGCCGAGCTTGCCGGCAAGGTGGAGCTGCTGCCCGCGTATTTCCCCTTCGACCTGCCGGGGCTGATGCGCCGCGCCCTGGCAAGCGTGCGGCCCAAGGCCGTGGTGCTGCTGGAAACGGAGATCTGGCCCGGCCTGCTGGCCGCCTGCCGCGATGCCGGAGTGCCCACGCTGCTGCTCAATGGCCGCATGACGGAGAAAAGCCTCTCCGGGTACACGCGCCTGCCCTGGTTCTGGCGTCCCCTGGCTCCCGCACGGGTGCTGGCCGTCTCCGCAGGTGATGCCGAGCGCTTCGCCAAGGTGTTCAGCCTGGAAAGCGCAGGGCAAATGCCGAACATCAAGTTCGACCGCCTGCGCTTCGATGCCGCCCCGGCCCACTCGGAGCTGGCCGCCCTGCTGCCGCCGCCCGAGATTGCTCCATTCGAGGGTGTCCCCTTCGTGGTGCTCGGCTCCGTGCGCAAGGAGGAAGAACCCGAGGTGCTCAACATGGTGCGCGGCCTGCTGGCCCAGCACCCTGGCGTGGTCATCGGCCTGTTTCCCCGGCACATGCAGCGCGTGTGCATCTGGGAGCGCCTCCTGCGCGAGGCGGGCATCCCCTTTGCCCTGCGCAGCGAAACCCCAGGCACTGTCGCCCCTGGCACCGTGCTCATCGGCGATGTGTTCGGCGAGCTGGGCGCGGCGTTTTCCCTGGCGCGCGCGTGCTTCCTGGGCGGCAGCCTGGCCCCCCTGGGCGGGCAGAACTTCCTGGAGCCGCTGGCCCATGGCCTCACCCCGGTCACCGGGCCTTCCTGGTCCAACTTTGCCTGGGTGGGGGAAGAAATATTCGACCAAGGGCTGGTGCTGCGCACCCACGACTGGCAAGGCGCGCTGCGCGGGCTTTCCGCCCTTGTCAAAAGCCCTCCGCCCCGGCAGGAAATCCGCGCCAGGGCCGAAAGCTACGCCAAATCGCACCGGGGTGGCGCGGTGGCCGCTTGCCAGGCAGTTGCCGAATATCTAATTTGTGCGTAAATGCACTGCGGAGCCGTGAAACACATGCATGCCCTCCCCCCCTGTTATGGAATCATACCAGCCAGGTACGACTCCACACGGTTCCCAGGCAAGCCCCTGGTGGACATCCTGGGCAAGCCCATGTTCGCCTGGGTGCATGAGCGGGCCTCCCGCTCCGGCCTCTTCGCCCAGGTGGCCGTGGCCACGGACGACGAGCGCATTATGCGGGCTGCGCAGGAGCGCGGCATCACGGCGCTCATGACCGCGCGCACGCACCAGAGCGGCACGGACCGCGTGCTGGAGGCCGCGAGGCTGCTTGGCGCGGAGCCGGAAGCCGTGGTGGTGAACATCCAGGGCGACGAACCGGCCCTGGAGCCCGGCATGCTGGCCGAGCTGCTGGCCCCCTTCGCCGGGCCCGGGAGCGAGGTGGTTCAGGCCGCCACCCTGGCCTCGCCCATGGACAGGCGGGAAGCGGCCAGCCCGGACCGCGTGAAGGTTGTTTGCGATGCCCTGGGCAGGGCGCTGTATTTTTCCCGCAGCCTCATCCCCCACGATAGGGACGGCTCGGGTGCTGGTGTCGGTCCGTTGTTGCACATCGGCCTGTACGCCTTCCGCATGGCCACGCTGGAGCGCTTTGCCGCGCTGCCGCAGGGCCTGCTAGAGAACACGGAGAAACTGGAGCAATTGCGTCTGCTGGAAAACGGCATCCCCATCCACGTGGCTCTCACCAAGCACTCCTGCCACGGGGTGGACCGGCCAGAAGACGTTCATACGGTCACCCAAATTCTGCTGGAGCAAGAGAAATGAAAGCTATTCTGGCCCTTGAAGACGGCACCTGGTTTGCGGGAACCTCCTTCACCGGTCCCGGCGAGACCGGCGGAGAGGTCATCTTCAACACGGGCATGACCGGATATCAGGAAGTCATCACCGACCCCTCCTACGTGGGCCAGATGGTCTGCATGACCTACCCGCTCATCGGCAACTACGGCGTGAACCCCAAGGACATGGAGGCCCACAAGGTCAATGTCGAGGCGCTCATCGTCAAGGAATGCTGCAAGGAGCCGAGCAACTGGCAGGCCACCCAGTCCCTGCCGGAGTTCCTCCAGCGGGCCGGGGTCATGGGCATCGAGGGCATCGACACCCGCGCCCTCACCCGCCACCTGCGCATCAACGGCGCCATGCGCGGCCTCATCTCCACCCAGGAGCTCGACCCGGCCAGGCTTTCCGCCCGGGCCGCCGCCCTGCCCAGCATGGAAGGCCAAAACCTGGCCGACAAGGTGAGCGCCAAGCGCCCCTACACCTGGACCGGCACAACCACCCAGGACGTGGACCTCTCCAAGGGCTTCACATGGTCCGGCAACGGCCCGCGCCTGGTGGTGTACGATTTCGGCATCAAGTGGAACATCCTGCGCCTGCTGGCCGCGCAGGGCTTCGACATGCTCGTGGTGCCCTCCAGCTTCACCCACCAGCAGGTGACGGCCCTGGAGCCGGATGCGGTGTTCCTGTCCAACGGCCCCGGCGACCCCGCCGTGGTGACCAACGCCATCGAGGCCACCAAGGTTTTCGCGGACAAGTACCCCGTGGCGGGCATCTGCCTGGGCCACCAGATCATGGGCCTGGCCCTGGGCGGCAAGACCTACAAGCTCAAGTTCGGCCACCACGGCTGCAACAACCCCGTGCTGGACATCGAGAGCCAGAAGATCGAGATCTCCTCCCAGAACCACGGCTTCTGTGTCGACATCGACCACCTGCCCGAGCTCAAGGTGACCCACCGCAACCTGAACGACCAGACCCTGGAAGGCTTTGCCCACCGCACAAAGCCCCTCATCGCCATCCAGTTCCACCCCGAGGCCGCGCCCGGCCCGCACGACAGCGCTTACTTCTTCAAGCGCTTCCGCGACCTCGTGCGCTCGTCCACGGGCAAATAGGCCGCTAGTCCACGCAACCGCGAGAGGGAGGAGCATGTCCGGCGAACTCACCAAGGCCCGCAAACGGCTCACCGGCATCAACGCCAGCCTCAAAATGGGCAAGTACATGACCGCTGCCCAGGCGCTCAACGATGCCATCGTCATCATGCTGAGCGCCCCGCTCATGAAAAGCGAACGCGAAGAGTTCGTCAACATGCTCTCCGACGCGGTCTACGCGCTGAACAACAATAAGGAATTGCGCAAGGTGTACCCCCTGGCGCTCTCCTATACCGCTGGCGAGGAAAAAAAGCTCCTTGAGGACATCTTCGAGATGCGCAAGGTGCTCCAGGAAGACGTCAACGAAGGGGCCATGCGCGACCTCGAGGCCATCGAGTCCAAAAAGCGCGAGAACCTGGAACGCGGCCAGCGCCACCTCGACGCCAGCGAGTTCGAGCAGGCCAAGCAGACCTTCGACAAGCTCACCACCGACTTCGCCGGGGATGCCGACCTCAAGGCCGACATTGCCGACCGCTACCAGAAGGCCGGGCTGAACGAAGAAGCCGTGGGCTACCTCAACGAGGCCATCAAGGAATCGCCGGAGTCGCTGCACCTTTACAACCGCATCGGCATCGTGCTGCGCAAGATGAAGGACTTCACCAGCGCGGAGAAGTACTACATGCGCGCCCTGCAAATCACCAAGGCCGATGAATTCCTGTACTTCAACCTCGGCAGGCTCTACTTCGACTGGCAGCG
>JAVBYL010000098.1 GCA_030824035.1 Humidesulfovibrio sp. | reverse complement strand
ATGTCTGGCCTGCTTTCCAGCTTCCTGGACAACGCGCCCACCTACCTCGTGTTCTTCAACACCGCCGGTGGCGATGCGCAGATGCTGATGCAGGAAGCCCCCAAGACGCTGGCCGCCATCTCCTGCGGTGCAGTGTTCATGGGGGCCAACACGTACATCGGCAACGCCCCCAACTTCATGGTGCGATCCATCGCGGAGTCGCAGGGGGTGCAGATGCCGAGCTTTGTCGGGTACATGGCCTGGTCGCTGTGCATCCTGGTTCCGCTCTTTTTCCTCACCTCGCTCATTTTCTTCCTGTAAGCCCTGGATTTTCTTATCAGCACAGGGCAGGCCAACGAGGCAAGCGGGCGGAATCCCGCAGTCCGGCGCCGCCAGCCGCACATGGTGAGAAATCTCCAACCGGGCCGAGCGTGTAGGCCTTGCCCTGGCCGGGTGCGGGCTGTATAGTCAAATCCGGTCAACTGACCCGGTAGAATCCTTAAGAGCTGGAGTGTGGCATGAACGTGCTGTGGGCCCCGTGGCGGCTGGAATACATTCTGGGACCAAAGCCCGGCGAGTGCGTGTTCTGCATTCCGGAGCACCGCGATGAGGACGAGGAGCGCTGCGTTTTGTACCGCGGCCAGCACAACTACGTCATCATGAACAAATTCCCCTACAACAACGCGCACTTGATGGTGACGCCCTACCGGCACGTCAACTGCATCACCGCCCTGCGGCCGGAGGAACTGCACGAGAACGCGGACCTCTTGAACTACTGCGTGCGCATCCTGCAAGAAGTCTTCAGCCCGCATGGCATCAACGCCGGCTTGAACCTTGGCGAGGCGGCTGGCTCGGGCATCGCCGCGCACATCCATTACCAAATCGTTCCGCGCTGGAACGGGGACAGCTCCTTCATGGCCGTCTTCAGCGAAACACGCGTCATACCGGAGCATCTGCGCTCCACCTACCAACGCCTCAAGCCCCACTTCGATGCCCTGGGCTAAACCAAGGAGAGCACATGCGTTACCTTAAAGCCTTCCTGCTGGCTCTGGCCTTCGTCATTTCCATGTTGTTCTTCGTGCAGAACAACGCGCCGCTCTCCTCCACCGTGGAGCTGGAGCTGAACCTCATCCTCAAGCACTATGTCTCCATCCCTCTGCCCGTGTACATGCTTGTGCTGTCGGCCTTCTTCCTCGGCGCGCTGCTCGCCATGGGCTTCCTGCTCATCGAGCGCATCCGCCTGGGCCTGGAGCTGAAGAGCCTGCGCAAGCAGCATTCCACCCTGGAGGACGAGGTTCTGGCCCTGCGCACCCTGCCCCTGAACCAGCCGCAGCACCAATCGACGTATCAGCCGACCTATCAGCCGATGTCCCCGACCGGCGGCGGCAGCCCGGAATCCGGATCCTAGGGGCGAGGAGCGCGGAGTGCCCTGGAACGCCCTTTTCCGCCTCGCCCGCAAGATAGGGGCGCCCCACGCCGGCACGGAGGCCATCAAGGCCGTGGAACCGCTGACGCACCAGGACACCAAGGCGGCCATCCTGGAGCTTTCCCTGGCGGTGCGCAACAACCCGGAATCCGTCGAGATCTACCTGGCCCTTGGCAACCTGTACCGCTCCCAGGGCGAGATAGAGCGCGCCATCCACATCCGCACCAGCCTCATTGAGCGCCCGGGCCTGAGCGAGACGCTTAAGGCGCGCTGCCACTTCGAGCTGGGCCGGGACTTCCGGCGCGGCGGCATGCTGGACAAGGCCCGCAACGCCTTTGAGGCTGCCAGGAAGATTCAGGGCGACAGCGAGGAGATCGAGCTGGAGCTGGCGCGCCTGGCGGCGGACTCGGGCGATTTTGAGCGGGCCGCCCAACATTACGAGCGCATCAAGCGGCCCATGGCCGAGGCACATTTTCTGACACAACAGGCGCGGGAGCACTTCCGCCTCCGCGAGGACAACAAGGCCAACGCGTTGCTTGAGCGTGCGCTCAGGGCCTTCCCGGCCTCCCCGGAAGCCTGGCTGGCCACGGTGGTGCACAGCGCGCTTTCCGGCAACCTGGAGCTCCACTCCGCCTCCCTGCGCAACGCCTGCACCAACATTCCCGCTCCCCAGCGCTTCCTGCTGCTGGAAGACCTGCTCATGGCGCTTTCCTCCTGCCGCTTTGAGGACGCCACCCAGCCCAACCGCACGGTGTTGAGCCCAGCGGCCATCACGCAGCTTGTGCGCACCTCGGTGTCGGTCTTGTCCAAGTTCCCGCCCGATGCGCTGATTTGCTACTACTGCGCCAAGTTCTGCCTGTTTGAGGGCGACCGCGAGAGCGCCAAGCATTGGCTGGAGAAGGCCCTGGTGCTGAACGCCGATTTCTGGCTGGCCCGGCTGGAGCTGGTCACCCTCGTGCTTGTGGACCAGGAGCTGACGCCCTTCCTCCGCGAGCAGCTGGCCTATTTCATCAACCACGCCCGCAAGTCCAAGCGGTTCGTCTGCAACAGCTGCGGGTTCCGCTGGGACAAGACCTTCTTCGTCTGCCCACGCTGCCGCTCCTGGCACACCATCCTGTTCAGGCAGGAATTCTCGTAGGATCGCCCATGTCCACCGACATACTCGGCCAAATGCCCAAGCTCACCCCCATGTTCGAGCAGTACATGCAGGTGAAGCAGGAGCACCCGGACGCCCTGCTCTTCTTCCGCATGGGCGACTTTTACGAAATGTTCTTTGAGGACGCCGAGATAGCAGCTCGTGAGTTGTCCATTACCCTCACCTGCCGCAACCCCAACTCCGAGGCCAAGATCCCCATGTGCGGCGTGCCGCACCACAGCGCGGACGGCTACCTAGCCCAGCTGCTGGAGAAGGGCTACAAGATCGCGGTGTGCGACCAGATTGAAGACCCGCGCCAGGCCAAGGGGCTGGTGAAGCGCGCCGTCACCCGCGTGCTCACCCCCGGCACGGTGGTGGACGACCTGACCCTGACCGCCAAGGCCCACAACTACCTGGCCTCCCTGTACTGGGATGCGGACAAGGGCGCTGGCGGCCTGGCCTGGGTGGACTTTTCCACCGGCGAATGGTCCGGGCTCTACTCCCGGCGGGAAACGGAACTCTGGCAGTGGGCGGTCAAAATCGCCCCGCGCGAGTTGCTGCTGCCCGCTGGCCGCAAGGTTCCGCAGCAGCAGTTCGATCTCGCCGCGCAGGTGACGCCGCTGGCCCAGCAGAGCGCCTTCGACCTCGCCGCCGCCACCCACGCCGTGCTGGCGGCCCAGGCCGCGGCGGACCTTGCCACCCTGGACCTTTCGGACAAGCCGGAGCTGGTGCGCGCCCTGGGGGCCTTGCTCAGCTACCTGCGGCAAACGCAGAAGACCGACACACCACCCCTGGGCGAGTTCCGCCCCCTGGACCTTTCCCGCCACCTCATCCTGGACGAGGTCACCGAGCGCAACCTGGAGATCTTCCGCAGGCTGGACGGCAAGGCCGGGCCCGGAACCCTCTGGCATGTGCTGGACCGCACCTTGACCGCCATGGGCGGCCGGTTGCTGGAGTCGCGCCTGCGCCAACCCTGGCGGGAGCTCGGCCCCATTGAGCGCTCCCAGGAGGTTGTGGCCTGCTTCTTTGCCAACGACGACCTGAGGCGCGCCCTGCGCAAGCCGCTGGAAACCATGCAGGACATGGAGCGGCTGGCCACGCGCATCGCCCTGGGCCGCGCCACCCCACGCGACATGGTTGCCCTGCGCGAAAGCCTGCTGGTGCTGCCCGCGCTGCGATCAACCCTTGAGCAGGCCATGAACGCAGCCGAAGGCCAGCCTCCAGTGGAACTCGCCGCCCTGCTCAAAGGCTGGGACGCCATGGCGGACCTGACCGATGAGCTGGCCCGCGCCCTTGTGGAGTCGCCGCCCCTGGTCATCACCGATGGCGGCATGTTCCGCAGCGGCTACGACCCCGCCCTGGACGAGCTGATACAGCTGACCGAGCACGGCGAGGCGCGCATCCAGGGCATGCTGGAGCGCGAGCGCGACGCCAGCGGCATCCCCAAGCTCAAGCTGGGGTATACCAAGGTCTTCGGCTATTACATGGAGATTTCCAAGGCCTACCAGGACAAGGTGCCGGAGCACTTTCTGCGCAGGCAAACCCTGGTCAACTGCGAGCGATACATCACCCAAGAGCTCAAGGACCTGGAGGAGCGGCTGCTCTCCGCCTCGGACGAGCGCAAAAGCCTGGAGTACAGGCTGTTCAGCGAG
>JAVBYL010000290.1 GCA_030824035.1 Humidesulfovibrio sp. | reverse complement strand
AGCTAGCGGATGCCCTTCTGGTTCAGGAAGGCGGTGTAGCGCTTGTCCGTGCCCATGATGTGCTTCACCAGCCAGTCTTTCAAAAAGCGCATGATGTCCATGGTGACCTTGGCCTTGCCGCTCTTGAGCCCCGCCTCGAAGTCCAGCACCTGCTGCACAAGCTTGGCGTGGATCTCCTTGTGCTGGGCCGTCTCCGGGTAGCCGTAGCGGTCGAAGTAGGCTTCCTCCTGGCCGAAGTGCTTCACCGTGTATTCCTTCAGCCGCTCCACCACGCCCACCAGCACCGCGTCGGACTTGCGGTTGCGCATGCCCGCGTGCAGTTCGTTGATGAGGTCGAGGAGCACCTTGTGCTGGTCGTCGATGAGGCCGATGCCCACGGAGAGTTCGTCGGACCACTCCATGAGCTTGTCCGAGCTGCCCACGCCGGCGAGCTTGCCGCTGGCCATGCCCTGGATGACGGTGTCCAGCTCCTCCACCAGCCCGGAAATCTCCACCACCACGCGGGTGGAGTTTTCCACGCTCTTGGCGGTCTCGCGGGCCACCTGGTTCACCTCGGCCACGCTGCGGTTTATCTCCTCGCTGGTGGCGGACTGTTCCTCGCTGGCGGTGGCGATGGAGGCCACCTCCAGGGCGGTGTTCTGCACGATCTGGACGATCTCCTCCATGGCCTGGCCGGACTGCTCGGCCACGCGGGCGCTCTCGACGATGTCCCCGGCAGCGGAATCAACCGCCAGCACGTTTTCGCGCGCGCGCTCCTGAATGCTGCGCAGGGAGTCGCCCACCTGCTTGGTGGCGGTCATGGTCTTCTCGGCCAATTTGCGCACTTCATCGGCCACCACGGCAAAGCCGCGCCCGGCATCGCCAGCGCGGGCGGCCTCGATGGCGGCGTTGAGCGCCAGCAGGTTGGTCTGGTCGGCGATGTCTGAAATGACGCCAAGCACCTGGCCGATGCCCTCGGCCTGGTTGCCCAGTTGGGTCATGGTCTCCTTGAGGTCCAGAATGCGCACCTTCACGCGGTCGATGGAGGCCACGGCCTCGCGCACGCCGCTGGCTCCGGCCTGGGCGTTGCCCTTGGCCTGCTCCGCACTGTGGGCGGCGCTGCTGGTGTTGCGGGCGATGTCCAGAATGGCCATGTTCATCTGCTCCATGGCCGTAGTGGTGCTCTCCACGCGCTCGCGCTGCACCATCACGTCCTGGCCCACCTTCTCCATGTTGCCGTTCAGCTCGCGCACGGCCCCGAAAATCCGCGTGGCCGAGTCCTTGGCCTTGCCGGAGGCGGCGCGCATGTTGTCCAGCAACGTCTGCATGTCCTCCTCCTTCTGGCGGCTTTCGGCGAGGGTGTGCAGGGCCTTGGCCGCCTCGCGCGCCGCCTCGGCCTCCTTCTCGCGGGCCTCGGTCCCGGCGCGCTCCAGGTGCTCCACCATGCGGCACAGAGCGTCGCGCAGGTCGCTGTACTCCGCGGGCATCTCCTGGCCGGGGCAGGTGGCGGCCTTGCCGCTGGCCACCTCGCGGGCGTAGGCCTGCATGGCCAATAGCGGGTTCATCATCTGGGCGTGCACGGTCCAAAGCAGAAAGGCCGCGCCCAAGAGCGACACGGCGGACAGGCCATAAACCAGCGCCGGGCTGGGGTCGCCGATCATTGTGGCCAAAAGGGCTCCCAGCAAGGCACCCACAAGAACGGCGGAAGAGGCGAACAAACGGACCTTGATGCTGGACGTGCTCTGGCTCTGCATTCAACACTCCTGGACGACGCTGAGCGCGTAGCCGATTGATTATAGTAATAGTTATGGATGCAACTTCTGCCCCACTATAATCTTTCGGCGTTCCGGGCACAACTCTTTAGAAGCAACCGACCCTTGCCGACACTTTAAAACGCGTGTAATGTAAGCACATACTTTCCGCTTTTGGTAGTAGCACGAACAACCGCTCTTCCGGCAGGGGGGATCCATGCGCTTCCGACATCCCATCCGCTGGTTGCCCATCCGCTGGAAGTTGCTGCTGCTGGTGTTCATCGCCGTGCTGCCCGCGCTGCTGGTGGTGTGGCGCTCCGGAATAGACGCCCAGCACCGCGCCGTGGCCGAGGCCGAGGCAAAGGCCCTGCAGGTTGTGCTCGACCTCGCCGCCCGCCAGGAGCAGATCAGCGCCAGCACGCGGCAGTTCCTGGTCACCCTGTCGCACCTGCCCGCCGTGCGCCAAGCCAACACCAAGGAGTGCACCGAGCTGTTCCGGCGCCTGCTTGCCGCCAACCCCATCTACAGCAACATCCTGCTGGCCGATACAAAGGGCCGGGTGCTGGTGGCCTCCAGCCCGCTGCCGGATGACTTCACCCTCCAGGGCATGCCCCACTTCCACGAGGTTTTGGCCCGCGAGGATTTTGCCCAGGGCCAGCACCACCTGAGCAGGGCCGTCGGCCTTTCCGTGCTGCCCTCCGGCTTTCCCGTCTATGGGCCGGATGGGCGCTTGTCGGGCGTGCTCTCCGCCGGGGTGCGCATGGACAACTTCGACCGCGTGGTGAACGCCCTCGCCATGCCCAATGGCTCAACGGTCTTTTTGGCCGATGCAAAGGGCACGCGGCTGTTCAACAGGCACTTCCCCAGCCCCAAGCCCGACCTGTACCCCGCGGGCAGCCCCGTCACCCCGGCCGTGCGGCAGGTGCTTCAATCCGCCCGGCAGGGAGTTCCCTTCTACGGCAAGGGGATAGATGGCCAGCAGCGCCTGTTCATCCTGCGCTCCCTCCGCCTGGCCGAGGGCGAGCCGCCCTATTTCCACGCCGGGGTCAGCATACCGGAAAGCCAAATCGTCGCCGTGGCGCAAAAGGTTCTGGCCACCAACCTCCTGGCCCTGGCCGGGGCGGGGCTTTTGGCCGCCGGGGCCGCCTGGTTCTTCGGCGGCATGATCATCACCGGCCGCATCCAACGGTTGGCGGAGGTCTCCCGCCGCTTCGCCAAGGGCGACCTGACGGCCCGCACCGACCTGCCACCGGCCGAGGACGAACTGGGGCAGCTGGCCCAGTCCGTGGACCAGATCGGCGAGGAGCTTTCCCAGCGCGAGGCCGAACGCGAGCTCCATCTGCGCCGCCTGCACCTCAGCCAGTTCGCCCTGGACCGCGCCGGGGAGGAGATCTACTGGGCCGATGAGGACGCGCGCCTGTTCTACGTCAACAAACGCGCCTGCCAAAGCCTGGGCTACAGCGAGGAGGAACTCCTGGGCCTCACGGTCTTCGACGTGGACTCCACACTGAGCAGGACCGACTGGCCCGCCCTGCTGACCCTGCTCACCGCCACCGGGCCAAGCATCATCGAAACCACCCATCGCACGAAGTCTGGCCTGCTTGTGCCCAAGGAGGTTTCCCTGAACCTGCTGGAGCACGACGGCGTGCGCGTGTGCTGCGGCTCCGCCCACGACATTTCCGAGCGCAAGCGCCACGAGGCCACCCTGCGCTCCCTGGTGGACGAGACGGCCTCCGTCACCGGCCCGGCCTTTTTCGATACCCTGACCACGCAGCTGACCAACCTGCTGGGCGTGCACGGGGCCTTTGTTTCCGAGCTGCTGGACACCCCGGCCACGCGCATGCGCACGCTGTCATTCCGCATTGGGGGCGAGCTGCTGCCCGCAAAGGAGCTGGAGCTGCCGGGCACGCCCTGCGCCATCACCGCCGTCAGCGGCCTGCACCACGTGGCCTCCGGCCTCAAGGCGCGCTACCCGGGCGCCTGCTGCCTGCTGGGCCTGGAGGCCGAGAGCTACATGGCGGTCATGCTCACCGATGCCTCCGGCAAGGGCATCGGCATCATGGGCGTGCTGGGCTCACGGCCCATGCCCGCTGGCGGCCACCTGCACTCCACCATGCGCCTGTTCGCCATCCGCGCCAGCGCGGAGCTGGAGCGCCTGCTCACCGAGCGGGAAATCCGCGCCTCCCTGAAGGAGAAGGAAGTCCTGCTCAAGGAAATCCACCACAGGGTGAAGAACAACCTGCAAATCGTCTCCAGCCTGCTGAGCCTCCAGGCCCGCAACATAAACGACCCGGTGATGCTGGACCTGCTGGCCCAGAGCCGCGCGCGCATCCTCTCCATGGCCCTGGTGCACGAGGACCTGTACCAGTCCGACAACCTGGCCCAGGTGGACTTTGCCCGCTACCTGAAGCGCCTGGTGGACCGCATGGCCAGCACCGTGAGCGGGGCCACGGCCGTGACCTTCCACATGGACCT
>JAVBYL010000218.1 GCA_030824035.1 Humidesulfovibrio sp. | reverse complement strand
CCGGCCAAGGACCCCGCCAAGATCAAGGGCAAGGGCGTGGCCGATTCGCTGAAGGCCATCATTGCCGCCAAGGCCCCCTTTGCCAGCCGTGGCGACGACTCCGGCACGCACAAGGCCGAGCAGGCCCTGTGGAAGGGCGCCGGCCTGGCCGTGCCCGACAAGGACTCCTGGTACATCAGCGTTGGCCAGGGCATGCTGACCACCCTGCGCCTGGCTGCGGAGCGCGGAGCCTACGTCCTTGCCGACCGCGGCACCTGGATCGCCTACGAGGCCAAGGACCACGGCAAGTCCGGCCTGGCCATCCTCTCCGAGGGTGACATGGCCCTGCGCAACCAGTACAGCATCATCCTGCTGCCGCCCAAGTGCTCCAAGATCAAGCACGAGGCCGCCAAGAAGCTCCAGGCGTGGTTCCTGTCCAAGGCCGGGCAGCAGGCCATCTCGGACTTCAAGCTCGAGGGCAAGTCTCTGTTCACCCCCAACGCCGCCAAGTAAACGAGGCGTATGGAGTACTTCAGCGAGGGCTTCGCCACGGCCCTGACACTCCTGCTGGCCCTGGACCCCGAGACCTTCTCGGCGGTCTGGGCCACGGGGGTGGTCACGGTGCTGGCGCTGGCCGTCAGCCTGCTTTTGGGATTGCCCCTGGGGTTCGCCCTGGGGCATTTCCGCTTTCCCGGCCGCCGGGGCGTGCGCCTGTTTGTGGACTGGATGCTCTCCCTGCCCACGGTTGTCATCGGGCTCATCGTTTACGCCTTCCTCTCCTCGCGCGGGCCGCTGGGCGAGTGGGGCCTGTTGTTCACCGTGCCGGGCATGGCCATCGGCCTCACGCTCCTGGGCCTGCCCATCATCATTTCCATGACCGCCACGGCGGTGGAATCCACGGACACCCGCCTGACCCAGACCTTGCTCTCCCTTGGGGCGGACCGCTGGCAGCTGCTGCTGGCCACGCTTTCCGAGGCGCGCTTCGCCATGGCGCTGGCCGCCGCCTCGGCCTTTGGCCGCATCGTGTCGGAAATCGGCATCGCCATGATGGTGGGCGGCAACATCAAGTGGCAAACGCGCACCATCACCACGGCCATAGCCCTGGAAACCGGCAAGGGCGAGTTCGCCACGGGCATCGCCCTGGGCATTGTGCTCATGCTTGTGGCCCTGGTGGTGAACCTGCTCGTCAACCTGCTGCGCGGCCGCTCCAACGGCGCAAGCGTCGGGAGGCTGGCATGAGCGCGCCCCTGTTCGCCTTGCGCGGCATAGAGGCCGCCTACAACGGCGCTTCCGTGCTGCATGTGCCAAAGCTCACCATCCCGCGTGGGAGCATTCTTGGGCTGGCGGGCCACAATGGCAGCGGCAAGAGCACGCTGCTCAAGCTGCTCGGATTTTTGCTGGAACCCACGGCCGGGGTGCTGGAGTTCGAGGGCCGGGTGGTGGACCGCGCCGCCATGCGCGCCGGGCACTTGCTGCGCCGCCGGGCCGTGCTGCTGGGGCAGGACACCTGCCTGCTCAAGCGCTCCGTGGCGGCCAACGTGGCCTATGGCCTGCGTCTGCGCGGCCTGCCCGCGCCAGAGGCCCTGCTGGCCGAGGCGCTGGCCTTGGTGGGGCTGGACTACGCGGAATTCGGCCAGCGCTCCTGGCGGCAGCTTTCCGGCGGCGAGGCCCGGCGTGTTGCTCTGGCCGCGCGGCTGGTGCTGAACCCTGCCGCCCTGTTGCTCGACGAGCCCACCACCGGCCTGGACCGCGCCAGCGTGCAGCACGTGCAGCGCGCCGTGCTGGCTGCCCGCAAGGCGCGCGGGGCCACGCTGGTCATCGTCAGCCACGATGTGGAATGGCTCAAATCCTGCTCGGATACGCTGCTCACCCTGGAAGACGGGCGCATTCTCGGGTAGCCCCGCAGTCGACGCTTCGTTTCCTTGTTCCTAGTGGGCAGCGCGCCTTACAGCAGCAGCACGCCCACGCCGACCCCGGCCAGCACCACCCAGGGCGGGTCCACCTTGCGCCACAGGGCGGATGTTGGCCATATCCAGCAGAAGAGGACGCTAGCGCCGAAAACGGTTGCGCAGGGCGAAGGCAAATAAAGCGATTTGCACAGCGAAGACGATATGTAGCAGGCTGGTGACAAGGGCCTTGGTGGGGCCGAGTAGGCCTCCGAGAAGTGTATTTGTCGTCGGTGATTTTGTGAAGGGGACGAGCATCAGCAGTTCCACAGGGATTTCAAGCACCTTATCCCAGGCGACCTGTCCACTGATGCCCGTCTCCCAGAGCTTAAATCCGCATAAGGCGAGGAGGGCACAGACTACTAGAATGACTAGCACTCGGAAGGCCTGGGACGGGTCCTCTCCGAAACCGCTGCACCAGTAGTAGACCCCGGTCAAGCTCACTTGGGCAGGCCAACCGTGCGCGGCTTGGATCTGCTCAAGAGCCATGAGTTTCTCCCGGTAGTGCCACTTGGAAACCATTGGCTGGTCATGCTCGTTTGCCGCCTTCTGCTTCAGGCTACGGTACAGTTCCTCACAAGCCTTGTAGTCCGGTTTGTTTTGCGCCTCTGGCCACAGCCGCTCCGGCCAGTCGCAGCCTTTGAAAGAGAAACTTTCAGTTTCCATGCTGGTGAATGCGAGGTTGGCTAGGGAAGCGCTGGAGAGGTAGTGTAAGCGTAGGGCTTTATTGTTGGCCTTTATCGCACGGAATTGAGCTTCGCTGCTAAACCACGCCTCGCTGAAGTACGTTTCTTCCGCGAACTTGGTCTTACGGAAATCAGCTTTGCCGCCGAACATGGCTCCTTGGAAATATGATACGCCCCCGAAAATGGCTTCTCCGAAATATGCCTCACCATTGAACCTCCCCTCCACGAAATTTGTCTCGTAACTGAATGTGGCCCCACCGAAGCCAGCCTCGCCTTCAAACGTGGCCTCCCCAAAATCCACCTCACCATGAAATGTGGCCGAACTGAAATCTGTGGGGGCATTGAACGTGGTTTTCCAGAAACTAGCCGCATTGCAAAATGTGGCTGAGCCAAATTCAACTCTACCTATAAAAGTGGCCCTACTGAAATTTGACTCGTTATTGAATGAGGTTGAGACAAACTCCGCTACGTCACTGAATGTAGCCTTACTGAAATCAGCCTTGCTGCCAAAGGTTGTTTCCCAGAACAGCGCACTGCCGCCAAAGGTGGCCTGATAGAAGGATATCTCCGGCAGCGGGTTGTTTTCGTCGTACATCCAGAAAGAAATATCGCCGGGAAAAACGGTGCCGGAAAGATAACAGTTTTCGTTTTTGCCTTCGGAGGTGTTCCTACCTTTGATTGCGTCGATGCGCGCAAAAACCTGGACATTAAAGTCCTCAACGGACATGCCCTTGTGTTCTGTCGGGGCGTGAAATAGGCAGTATTCCTGGCCCGCCTCGTCCGAATAGGTCGTCGGTTGCGGGTCGCGCCAGTGGTGTTCTTTGCATTTGCAGCAGGACATACGGCCTCGCGGGTCGCGCCAGCGCGCGGTTGTGCCGGGTTGTGAAGCTGAAATTGCTAACTTGTATCAGCCAAGGAAGCCAACAGCATTCGCGGGCAGCAGTCAAGGCCCGCTACAGCAGCAGCACGCCCACGCCAACCCCGGCCAGCACCACCCAGGGCGGGTCCACCTTGCGCCACAGGGCCAGGGCCGCCGCCGCGCAAAGCACCCCCTTGGGCCAGGACCAGTTCATGCCGTAGCCCAGCTGCAGCCCAACGGCCAGGATGAGCCCGCCCAGGGTGGAGAGCACCCCGGCCAGGGCGCGCCGGAAGGGCTGCCAGGCCAGCAGCCTGCCCGCCACGGGCACCACCAGCATGAGCATGAAGAACGACGGGGTGAAGATCCAGATGCCTCCGGTGACAGCCCCGAGCACCCCGGCCAGATGGTAGCCCACAAAGCAGGCGGCCAGCATGAACGGTCCGGGCGTCACCTGGGCCAGGGCCATGCCGTCCATGAAGGTCTCCGCGCTCATCCAGCGGTGCAGGTCCACCACCTCGTGGTACAGGGCCGGGAACACGCCATAGCCGCCAAAAGCCAGCAGGTCGGCCTTGGCCATGGACAGCGAAAGATCGAAGAGCAGGCGGTACGCCGCGAAGGTGAGGGCCAGCCAGCCCAGGGCCAGGGCCGAGAGCAGCAGCACGCCGCGCACCGGCACGGAAAGCTGCGGCAGGGTGAGGGGCGGGGCGGTTTCGTAGCGGAACACCACCGGCCCGAGCAGCGC
>JAVBYL010000372.1 GCA_030824035.1 Humidesulfovibrio sp. | reverse complement strand
GCGAAAAAGTGGTCCAGGGCGTTCAAAATGCCCATGCACAGGCCCACGCCGGAAATGAAGATGATGAACGGAAAACAGATGCGCAACAGGCTCGCCGTGGTGTCCAGCAGCTCCGGGTTGCGCGCAAAACCAGGCGCGATGAGCCCCGTGAGCTCCGGCGCAAAGTACATGGCCAAAAGCGTGATGACCGTGAGGATGCTGAGCAGCCAGGCCAGCACCGAGCGGGCCATCTCCTGGGCGCGGGCCTCGCCCTCCTCCGCCCGCACGCGGGAAAAGGCCGGGATGAACGCCATGGTCAGCGAGCCCTCCGCGAACAGGCTGCGCAGCAGGTTGGGAATGCGGAAGGCCACGAAAAAAGCATCCGCAAACAGGCCAGCGCCCAAGGTGGCCGCGGTGATGAGATCGCGCACGAAGCCGAGCACGCGCGAGACCAGCGTGGCCCCGCCCACCGTGGCCGCCCTGCGGGCAATGTGGCGCGATTCGGCGTTCATAGGCGCGGACCATAGCCCAAGCATGCTGCGCTGTCATCATGCGCCGGGGTGGCCAAGGGCCACGGCCCTTGGAACCCACGCCCGCCGAGGGTCGCGGCCTTGCCGCGCACCTTACGGCGGTAAACGGGTCAAGGGGGCGAGCCCCCTTGCGGGGTGCAGGGGTGGAACCCCTGCCGGGGCCAGGGGCGGCCCCCCCAATCAACCATTTCCCCCTCCACGGCTTGACATTCCCCCCGGATGATGTTGCCGGAGGCGGATGCGAAACGATGCGGCGCACACGAAGGTCCGGGGCAGGCTGGCCCCCAGCCCCACGGGGCACCTCCACCTGGGCAACGCCTGGGCGTTCCTGCTGGCCTGGCTGGCGGCCCGGGCCGCTGGCGGCGAGGTGCTGCTGCGCATGGAGGACATCGACCCGGACCGTTCCAGGCCGGAATACGCCACCGACATTCTGCGCGACCTGCGCTGGCTGGGCCTGGACTGGGACGAGGGGCCGGACGCTCCCGGCCCATGCGGACCGTATGTGCAGAGCGGACGGTTCGAACGATACGCCGCCGCCCTGAAGGCCCTGGAGCGCGCCGGGCGCGTGTACCCGTGCTTCTGCACCCGCAAGGAGCTGCGCAATCTGGCTGGCGCGCCCCATGCTGCCGAGGGTATTGCCCAGCTGGCGGACGACGGCTCGCCCCGCTACCCCGGCACCTGCAGGGAGCTGACGCCGGAGCGCCGCGCAGAGCTGCTGCGCCAGGGCCGCCGCCCGGCCCTGCGGCTGCGCTGCGACGAGATCACCATCCCCTTCGACGACCTCATCGCCGGGCCCCAGGCGCTCAGCCTCGGCGACTGCGGCGGCGACTTCGCCCTGCGGCGGTCCGATGGCGTGTTCGCCTACCAGCTGGCCGTGGTGCTTGATGACATCGCCATGGGCATAACCCAGGTGGTGCGCGGCGACGACATCCTTTCCAGCACGCCCCGGCAGCTTTTTCTGCACAGCCTGCTGGGCGCGCCCACGCCGCGCTATGCCCACCTGCCCCTGGTGCTGGATGCCGAGGGCGAACGTCTGGCCAAGCGCCACAACGCCCTCACCCTGGCCGCCCTGCGCGACCAGGGCGTCGGCGCGCCGGCCATCGTGGGCTATTTGGGCTGGCGTGCCGGGCTCACCGAAAGCCCGCGCCCCTGCGCGCCGCGCGAGCTTATCGCGGCCTTCGGCTTCCACCGCCTGCTGCGCGGGCCCGTTACCCTGCCGCCCGACATCACCGCCGTGCTTTCGCGGCTGGCGTAGCGGGCCGGGGGGCAGCGCAGCGCCCATCCCCAGGAGCAGGGGCCGCGCCCCCCGATTGCACTCCCGGCGCATTGCAAGCCGCGCCCGAAACGGGCATAACGCGCCCATGGCGAAACAACGCGAGGAATACCGCTGCTCGGCGTGCGGGGCCAAGGCTCCGCGCTGGTCCGGGCAGTGCACGGGCTGTGGCGAGTGGAACACCCTGGCGGTGGTGGCCTCCGCCGCCTCCCTGGGCGGCTGGAGCGCGCGCACGGGCAAGGACGGCGCGGCGCGCACCACCCCGCTGAGCAGCCCGGAGGCGCTGGAAAGCCTGAGCGCTGGGCAGATGCGGGCGCGGGCCACGGGCATTCCGCAGCTGGATGGCCTGCTGGGCTCCGGCCTGGTGCCTGGCGCGGCCATTCTGCTCGGCGGCGAGCCGGGGGTGGGCAAGTCCACCCTGCTGCTGCAACTGGCGGCCAGACAGGCGGAGCGCTCCACGGCGCAGGCCGCCGGCGCTGGCCAGAGCATCTATGTTTCCGGCGAGGAATCCCTGGCGCAGATACGCGGCCGCGCAGAGCGCCTGGGCCTGCTTGGTCCGGGCCTCATGGCCCTGGCCACCAACAACGCCGACGACGCCCTGGCGGCCCTTGCGGAGCTGGGCGACGAGCCGGGCCTCATCATTGTGGACAGCGTGCAGACCCTGGCCAGCCCAAGGGCCGAGGGCATCCCCGGCAGCGTCAGCCAGGTGCGCGCCGTTTCCGGCGAACTGGTGGAGGCGGTGAAGCGCTCCCAGGCCACCCTGGTGCTGGTGGGGCACGTCACCAAGGACGGCCAGATTGCCGGGCCCAAGCTGCTGGAGCACATGGTGGACACGGTGCTGTACCTGGAGGGCGACAGGCGCGACTATTCCCGCGTGCTGCGCGTGCTCAAGAACCGCTTCGGCCCCTCGGACGAGTTGCTGGTGTTCACCATGGAGGAGAAGGGGCTTTCCGTGGTGGACGACCCCTCGACGTTTTTTCTGGGCGCGCGCGACGCCAGCCTTTCCGGCGCGGCCGTGAGCCTGGCCATGGACGGCAGGCGGCCCTTCGCGGTGGAGATCCAGGCCCTGGCCACCAAAAGTTTCCTGTCCATTCCACGCCGGGCGGCCCTGGGGTTCGACGCCAACCGCCTGCACCTGCTCTTGGCCGTGCTGGAAAAGCGCCTGCGCCTGCCCCTGGGCCAAAGCGACATTTACGTGAAGCAGGGCGGGGGCCTGAGCCTGCGCGACCCCGGCCTAGACCTGGCCCTTGCGGCCTCGGTGCTTTCCTCGTATTACGACGCGCCGCTGCCCGAGGGCGCGGCCTTTTGGGGCGAGCTGGACCTGAACGGCCACGTTCGCCCGGTCACCGGCGGCGACACGCGGCTCAAGCAGGCCTCGCGCCTGGGCTATGGCCCGCTGTTCCACTCCGGCACCTGCAAAACCCTGGACGACATGCGCCGCGCCCTGTTCGGCAAGGCCTAGTCCGCACACACACTCCAAGGAGACGTTGATGTTGCCCACCGCCTTCCTGTTCCCCGGCCAGGGCTCCCAGGAGCTCAACATGGGCCGCGATGTGGCCGAGGCCCAGCAGAGCGCCCTGGACATGTGGCTGCTGGCCGAGAAGCTCTCCGGCATCAGCCTGCGCGAAATTTACTGGGCCGCCCCGGACGCGGCCCCGGCCCCGGAGATGAGCGACACCAAGGCCCTGCAGCCCGCGCTGACCGTGGTGAACCTGACCCTGTGGCACGCGGCGAAGGACAAGGCCGCCGCCGTTCCCGTCATCGGCGTGGCGGGCCACAGCCTGGGCGAATACGCCGCCCTGGCCGCCGCGGGCGTGCTGGGCGTGGAGGACGTCATCAAGGCGGTGTGCGTGCGCGGCACGCTCATGGCTGGCGCCGCCCGCGAGGGCCATGGCATGGCCGCCGTGGTCAAGCTGCCCCTGGCCACCGTGGAGCAGATCGTGGACAAGGCCGCCAAGCAGTCCGGAGCGTTTCTGCGCATCGCCAACCACAATTCGCCCGCACAGTTCGTCATAAGCGGCGAAAAGCCCGCCCTGGAGGCCGCCGCCGCATTGGTGAAGGAAGCCAAGGGCCGCGCCGTGCCGCTGGCGGTTTCCGGCGCGTTCCACAGCCCGCTCATCAGCGAGGCGGCCAATGAGTTCGCCAAGGTGCTGGAGGGCCTGGACTGGCGCAAGCCCGCCTTCCCCGTGGCCATGAACGTATGCGGCCAGCCCATGACCGACCCCGGTGTGCTCAAGAGCTTCGCCACCGCCCAGATGACTTCCTCCGTGCTGTGGACCACCACCATGCAGAGCCTGTACGAGGCCGGAGCGCGTCGCTTTGTGGAGGTGGGCCCCAAGGGCGTGCTGGCCAAGCTGGTGGGGCAGAACCTGGAGGGCAAGGACGACGTCATCGCCCAGGGCGCGGGCAGCCTGGAGGCCGTGCAGGCCCTGTAG
>JAVBYL010000166.1 GCA_030824035.1 Humidesulfovibrio sp. | reverse complement strand
CGCCGGGCCGGAGCGCATCGCCGTGACCTCCGGCGGGCAGCATGCCCTGGTGGTGCTTTTCGGCTCCCTGTTCCGCCCTGGCGACCGCATCCTGGCGGCGAATCTCAACTATCCAGGTCTGATGTCCGTGGCGGCGCTTTTGGGACTCAAGCTCGTTCCCGTGGAGTCCGACGCCGAGGGCCTGCTGCCGGAGGCCGTGGAGGCCGCCTGCGCCCGGGAGTCCACCCGCGAGCCTGTGCGCGGGCTGTACGTGCTGCCCGGCATGCACAACCCCACCACGGCCAGCATGGGGCCCGCCCGGCGGGAGGCCATCGCCGAGGCCGCGCGGCGGCATAATCTGCTCGTGGTGGAGGACGGGGCCTACGCCCTCACCGCTCCGGCCAGCCCGGACGAGCCCTGCGCGCCGCTGGCGGCCCTCATCCCCGAGCGCGCCTTTTACGTGGCCAGCACCTCCAAGCTTTTGGCCGAGGGCCTGCGCGTGGCCTACGTCGTCAGCCCGGCCGAGTATGTGGAACGCCTGAGCCTGGGCATCACCGGCACCACCTGGATGGCCTCGCCGCTGTGCGCGGAGCTTGCCGCCCTGTGGCTGAACGACGGCACGGCGGACGCGGTGCTGGCGCGCAAGCGGGCCGAGGCGCTGCGCCGCAACCGGTTGGCGCGGCGGATATTGGCCGGGTACAGGCTGGACGGGCGGCCCATGGGCTATTTCGTCTGGTTGCCGCTGCCGGAGCCTTGGCGCGGGGAAGATTTTGAACGTGCGGCGCTGGAGCGCGGGGTGGCCGTGGTGGCGGGGGATTCCTTCGCCCTGGGGCAAACCGCCGCGCCCATGGCGGTGCGCCTGTCCCTCAGCGCGCCCCGCTCAGAGGCGGAGCTGGAGCGCGGCTTGATGATCCTGGCGGAGCTGCTGCGCGAGCCGCCCCGCCAGGGCCGGGCCATCGTGTAGGGTGTTTGTTATTTTGCGCAGCGCTGTGCCGCCAGCCGCAGGGAGGGCAGCAGGGCGAAGCGCGTGTCGGCGCAGCGGGCGGCCAGGCAGGCCGCATCGTCCAGGCTGCGCACGGGCTGGTAGGCGGGCAGCAGCTTCAGCTTGCGCTCAAAGAACAGGATCAGCGTTTCCAGGCGGGTGAAGAGCTTGTCGCGGGAGCGTTCCACCTGGTCGAAGCTCTCGGGAAGGTAGCCCTCGGTATGAAAACCGATGGCATACACGCCGTGTTCGCCCGGCGCGGTTTCGGCGTCGGTTGCGGGGCCAAGGCAGGCGCCCTTCCAACCCAGGCCGGCAAGCGCGGACTCGATGGCGTGGCCGGGCAGGTCCGGGGCGGCGTTGGGCACCATGATGGCGCGCTCGTACCCGCGCACAAAGACCAGCCGGAAGGCGTTGCGCTGCTGCACCGTGAGGTTGCGGCCCAGGGCGTTGGTCAGCTTGAATTTCCCCGCGCCCAGGCGCTCCTTGGCCCAGGCCTTGTCCATGTCCGGCGGGAGGAAGAGGAACACGTCCGCACCGGCATCGGCCATGTTGCGGAGGGTGTCCTTCAAAAGGGCCAGGGCCAGGGCGTCCGGCTCTTTCCCGGCCTCAAGAACGGGCAGGGGAGTGTTGGCGAAAAGGATGACGGCGGATTTCATGCGGGCTCCTGTGGCGCGGGCGTGGATTCGGTGGTGGAAGGCGGCTGCGGCCCGGCGCCGTGCTGCAAGGTAACCACCAGCCGCGGCGCTGGCAATCCCCGTGGTACTCTTTTTCACAGGCGCACAGGCACTTGAAGCGCGCCGCCAGGAAATATAGAAGTGGCAAACAAGACATCAACCCCCCTTGGAGGCTCCATGCATAAGGATGTGACCGAAGACCGCGCCGTTGTGGCGGAGGTGCTGCAAAAGGCCGAGTATATGACCCTGGCCCTGGTGGACGGCGACGGCCCGTACTCCGTGCCGGTGAGCCACGCCTACGAAAACGGCGTGCTGTATTTCCACACGGGCAAGAAGGGCCGCAAGGCCCAGGCGCTGTGCGCCGCCGTGGAGCAGAAGGGCCGGGTGGCATTCTCCGCCGCCGTGGACCTGGAGATGAAGACCGGAGACAAGGCCTGCCAGTGGGGCTACAAGTTCCGCGGGGTGCTGGGCAGCGGCGTGCCGCGCTTTGTGGAGGGCGCGGCGGAGAAGATCGCCGCCCTGAACAGCCTGATGCGCAAATACGCGGGCCGCGACGACTTCCCCTACGATGAGAAGATCCTGAACATCACCAGCGTGGTCGCCATCGATGTGGACCGGGCCACCGCGCGGCTCAAGCTCACCTAGGAGGGCTGGCGTGGTCATCTGCTTTTTGGGCGATTCGCTCACCCAGGGCATAGGCGACGCCCTGGCCCTGGGCTGGGTGGGACGGCTGGCGCAGGCCAGCTTTGCCGTGGATGAGACGCGCGTCACGGCGCTGACGGTGTGCAACCTAGGCCTGAGGGGGGACAGCTCCCTGCGCCTGGCCGCCCGCTGGCGCGAGGAAACCGACCGCCGCCGCCGCCCCGGCGAGGACATGGCCTTCGTGTTCAGCTTCGGCGCGGCGGACAGGCCGCAGCAGGTGGCGCGCGCGGCGGCCCTGGATGCCACGCGGGGCATGTTGGCCGAGGCCCAGGCCCTGGGCCGCACCCTGCTCATCACCCCGCCGCCCGCGCACAATGCCGACTGGGCCGCCCTGAACCGCGAGCTGGGGCTGGGCATGCTGGACCTCTGCGCGCAGTTGGACGTTCCGGCCTTCGACCTGCATCCGCCCCTGGCCGCCTCGGCCGCGTACATGGCCTCCCTGGCGGCGGGCGACGGCATCCACCCGGATGCGGCGGGCTACGACGAGATGGCGAACCACCTGCGCGGCTGGCAGCCCCTGCGGGAGTTCATGGGGATCTGACGGCTGGGTGGCCACGGCGTCGCCAAGACGTCACGCCATGGCCCGGCTGCCGCCGTTGTCTCCGCTGCGCAATTAGGATAGAACTTCTTCCATGGTCCGCAGTCTGTCCAACCCGGAGCCGACAGCATGAGTCACCACCTCACCCAGCCTTTGTTCATCGAGCCCTTTGACCTTTACCTCTTTGGCAAGGGCGAGCACTGGGACTTGTACCGCGTCCTGGGCGCGCACCCGCACGAGCAGGAGGGCGTGAACGGCTACCGGTTCGCCGTGTGGGCGCCCAATGCCCGCAAGGTCAAGCTTGTGGGCCCGTTCAACGATTGGTGGGGCAAGCATCACCCGCTGTACCCGGTGGGTTCCTCCGGCATTTGGGCCGGGTTCGCGCCGGGCATCGGCAAGGGCGAGCTGTACAAGTTCGCCATCAAGGACCAGAGCGGCCGCACCACCTACAAAACCGACCCCTGCGCCCTGTACGCGGAGATGCGCCCCGGCAACGCCGCCCGCACCTGGACCCTGGACGGCTACGTGTGGAACGACGCGGACTGGATCGCCGAGCGCAAGCGGCAGGGCACGCCCCTGGACCGCCCGCAGTCGGTGTACGAGGTCCACGCCGGGTCCTGGCGCATGCGCGAGGGCCGGTTCCTCAGTTACCGGCAGCTGGCCGACGAACTCATCAGCTACGTGAAGGAACTGGGCTTCACGCACATCGAGTTCATGCCCCTGGCGGAGCACCCGCTGGACGAGTCCTGGGGCTACCAGACCAGCCACTATTTTGCGCCCACCTCACGCTTTGGCGACCCGGATGAGCTGCGCTTTCTGGTGGACCGCTGCCACCAGGAGGGCATCGGCGTCATCCTGGACTGGGTTCCCGGCCACTTCCCCAAGGACGAATGGTGCCTGGGCCGCTTTGACGGCACGGCCCTGTACGAGCACGAGGACCCGCGCAAGGGCGAGCACCCGGACTGGGGCACGTACATCTTCAACTATGGCCGCCACGAGGTGCGCAACTTCCTGCTGGCCAACGCGCTATATTGGTTCAAGGAGTTCCACATCGACTGCATCCGCATCGATGCCGTGGCCTCCATGCTGTACCTGGACTACTCCCGCGAGGCCGGGGATTGGATTCCCAACGAGTTCGGCGGCCGGGAGAACCTGGACGCCATCGAGCTGCTCAAGGCGCTGAACACCGTGGTGCACGCCCATTACCCCGGCGCCATGATGATCGCCGAGGAGTCCACCGCCTGGCCGGGCGTCTCGCGCCCCACATACACGGGCGGGCTGGGCTTCACCTTCAAGTGGAACATGGGCTGGATGAACGACACCCTGGCCTACTTCGCCAAGGACCCCATCCACCGCTGCTACCACCACAACAACCTGACCTTTTCCATG
>JAVBYL010000179.1 GCA_030824035.1 Humidesulfovibrio sp. | reverse complement strand
GTGGCCGAGGGCTCGCGCGATGTGAACAACCGGCTCATCTGGCGGCCGCTGCGCTTCGACGAGGTGACCGGCCTGGGCAAGTTCGTGTTCAAGTGGAATTTGGACCTGTACCGCGACAAGGGCCTGGGCGGCTGACCACGCCTCAAGGGCTTCCCCGCGTTCTTTCGTCCTTTACCGCCCGGCGCGTTCCCCCTTATTTCCAGATCAGCGGCACAATGGGCCGCACCTCAATGGGCTGGCTCACCCCCTGGTCGGGCGTGGACTTCTTTTTCGGCACGCGCAGCACAATGTCCTCGCCGGTCTGGGCGTCTTTGCCCATGATGATGGCCTCCCCGCTGGAGGTGGACATCTCATAGTCCTGGCGGTTTTTGGCGGTGTCCTTGTTGGGAAAGCGCGGGGTGGCTTCTTCGGCCTTGCCTCCCTCTGCCTTGGCCACCTCTGCCTTGGCGGGCGGTGGCTGCACCGGGGCGCGGTAGTCCGGGCCCTGCGCCAGCGCGCTGGCGGTCCACAAGGTCATGGTGGCAAATAGGGCCAGTGTTGCGAGCAGGGGCAAAGTCGCAAACTGGGGCATGCTGGCAAGCAGAGCCAGCCGCCTGGCTGCCGCGATGCGGCGTGGGGGAGCGGGGTGCATGGGGCCTCCCGGCTTGGCGCGCGCGGGCGCACCGGAAATAGGGTTTGAATCTTGACCGTGTTAAGTATACACTCAGGTTCCTGAATGACGCAATGGCTCTGTCTATGGCAGGGTGCAAGTACGAGACCAATGCAAGGAGACGAGAACATGTCCAATCGTGCCGACGCCTACAAGGCCGCCGGGGTGAACATAGACGAGGCCAACGTCTTTGTGGAGCGCATCAAGGCCCTGGCCGCCAGCACTCACGGCAAGGGCGTGCTTTCCGGAATCGGCGGTTTTGGCGGGCTGTTCAAGCCGGACCTGAGCCGCATGGACGCTCCGGTGCTGGTCTCCGGAACAGACGGCGTGGGCACCAAGCTCAAGCTGGCCTTCGCCTTTGGCGGGCACGACACCATCGGCATCGACCTGGTTGGCATGAACGTCAACGACGTGCTGGTGCAGGGCGCTCGTCCCCTGTTCTTCCTCGACTATTTTGCCACGGGCAAGCTGGATTCCGACCTGGCCGTGCGCGTTGTGGCGGGCATTGTGGAAGGCTGCAAGCAGTCCCAGTGCGCGCTGCTTGGTGGGGAAACCGCCGAAATGCCGGGCTTTTACCCGGACGGCGAGTACGACCTCTCCGGCTTCTGCGTGGGCATGGTGGACTACGACCGCATCGTGGACGGTTCCCAGATCACCCACGGCGACCTGGTCATCGGCCTTTCGTCCAGCGGCCCGCACTCCAACGGCTACTCGCTCATCCGCAAGATTTTTGATGCCTCCGGCCTGGCCCCCACGGACACCCTGCCCGGCGACACCCAGACCGTGGCCGAGGCGCTCATCGCGCCCACGCGCATCTACGTGCAGCCGGTGATGAACCTGCTGCGCGACTTGCCCATCAAGGGCATGGCGCACATCACCGGCGGCGGCTTTTACGACAACCTGCCCCGCGTGCTGCCCTCCGGCGTCACGGCCCACATCCGCTTCGGCTCCTGGCCGGTGGCCCCGGTGTTCCAGTGGCTCAAGCGCCAGGGCAACCTCTCCTGGCCGGAGATGCTGCAGATCTTCAACACCGGCATCGGCTACGTCATCATCGCCCGCAAGGAGACCGCCGAGGACGTGATGAACCGTCTGGTGGCCATGGAGGTTCCGGCCTTCGTCATCGGCGAGATCAAGCCGCGCGTGGGCGACCAGGAGCAGGTCCAGGTGAGCTTCCCCGAGGAATAGCTCCGGCGGCCTGCGGGCTGGCGGCGTTTGACAAAAATGGAAAAGGCCCCGCAAGGGGCCTTTTTTGTTGGCGCTGGCGTTGGCCGGGGCAGCGATTAGAAGCCCAGGTCCTCGCCCACCAGCACCACGTGGATGCGGTCTTTGACGCTCTGGCCTTCAATGATCGTCCAGAGATTGCAGATCTTGGTCTCGCTCATGCACTGGTGGCAGCGGCCGTCCTCGATGCAGGGGTTTTTGAGCCCGTAGGTCGCGGCGAGGCGCTGGTTGTTGGCCGGGGCGGCGATGGTGCGGATGCGCGCGTACGCGGCCTCCACGTCGGCCACCACCTTGTTCATGCCCACCACCAGAATGACCTTGGTGGGGCCGAAGAGCATGGCGGCCACGCGGTTGCCGGTGCCGTCGAGGTTCACCAGCCGCCCGTCGATGGTGAGGGCGTTGCTGCTGGCCACCATCACGTCGGCCAGCATGCCCCGGCGGCGGATGTCCAGCCCCTCGGCCGGGGTCAGCCCAGGCGTGTAAGGGTCCAGCAGGGTCACGCCGGGCTTGGCGGCGATGTTCGCCCAGAGGCCAAGGCCGCCCACGGACTCCGAGCCGCAGCGGATGACGCTGGCCGGGCTGGGGATGAGGCCCAGCACCTCGGCGCGTGCTTCCTGGGCGGTGGGCGCGAAGCTGCCCGCCATCTTGCGCCTGCCCAGCTGTTTGATGACGTGGGCGGCGAGTTTCTCGCGCTGGGCCAAAAGATTCTTGTCCATGGGGTTTCCTCCAAGGGGGGATGGCGTTGGGGTGCTTGGGGCACTATGCCTCCGGCCGTGCGCGTGCGTCAACGGACACGGATGACCGTAAGGGCTCGCTCTGGCCATAAACGAAAGCCCCCGGCGCAGACATCGTGTCCGGGCCGGGGGCTGATGGGCTGAGGGTGGGCCGAAGGCCCGGCTAGTCGCTGTAGGCTGTCTCGGTGTGTTCGGCCAGGTCCAGGCCCTGGGATTCCGCCTCCAGGGTGGCGCGCAGGGGCGCGATGGCGTTGATGGCCTTGAGCAGCCCCCAACTGACGATGAAGGCGTATGCGCCCACGATGACGATGCCCAGGGCCTGCGTGCCCAGCTGGGCCGCGTTGCCGTACAGCAGACCGTCCACTCCGGCGGCGTTCACCGCCTTGGTGGCGAAGATCCCGGCCATCAGGGTTCCCACAAGCCCGCCCAGGCCGTGGATGCCCACCACGTCGAGGCTGTCGTCGTAGCCCAGGCGCGATTTGGCCAGCACGCCGAAGTAGCACACCGCCCCGGCGATGAGCCCGATGACGATGGCCGAGGGCGCGGTGACGAAGCCCGCTGCCGGGGTGATGGTGGCGAGCCCGGCTACAGCGCCGGAGGCCGCGCCCAGGGTGGTGGGCTTGCCGCGGTGCTTCCATTCCACCACGGTCCACATGAACATGCCAGCCATGCCGCCCATGTGCGTGGCCACAAAGGCCGTGCCGGCCACACCATCGGCCGCCAGGGCGCTGCCGCCATTGAAGCCGAACCAGCCGAACCAGAGCATGCCCGTGCCCAGCAGGGTCAGCGGCAGGCTGTGCGGGAAGAATTGCGTGCGGCCGTAGTCCTTGCGGGGGCCGATGATGAGCACGGCGGCCAGGGCTGCCGCGCCGCAGGTCAGGTGCACCACCAGCCCGCCAGCGAAGTCCACCACGCCCATGAGCTTGAGGAACCCGCCCGCGCCCCACACCCAGTGGCACACCGGGTTGTACACCAGCACGGCCCACAGCAGGCTGAAGGCCAGAAACGGGGCGAAGCGCACGCGCTCGGCAAAGGCGCCGGTGATGAGCGCGGGGGTGATGACCGCAAACATGCACTGGAAGATCATGAACACGGAGTGGGGGATGGTGGCGGCGTAGTCCGCATTGGGGGCCGCGCCCACGCCGCTGAGCCAGGCCCAGGCCAAATTGCCGGTGAGGCCGCCCACATCGGGCCCGAAGCTCATGGAGTAGCCCAGGGCCACCCACTCCATGCTGATGAGCGCGATCATGAAAAAGCTTTGCATGATGGTGGCCAGCACGTTTTTGCCGCGCACCATGCCTGCGTAAAACAAGGCCAGACCTGGCGTCATGAACAGCACAAGGGCCGCGCTGACGAGGATGAATGCGGTGTCTCCCGCCTGAATCATGAGTCTCTCCCGTGCGTGGGGCATTGAGGTGCAGGGGCCCGGTGCTGGTCCGCCGACCGGGCTTTGCTGAGGGACGCCGCCTGCCCCGACTGGCGGCCGTGTCGTCATAGCCGCATTTTTGTGCGCTGGAAAGACAAAATTGCATCTGAATTTGACGATTTTGTATTATGCAGAGGCCGGTTGACGCAAAATGCGAAGTAAATATGCTGAAATTGACGCTGATGCAAAAAGATGCGGCTTCAGCCTCGACCGATTTTCTCAATTGCGGGGTAGGGG
>JAVBYL010000005.1 GCA_030824035.1 Humidesulfovibrio sp. | reverse complement strand
GAGCGGCAAGGCTTCGAGGGCTGGGGCGGCGCGCTGTTCGAACTGCTCGCGGGCCGTGCGGAACAGTTGGATGAGCGAGGCCGGGTCGCTGCCTGGCCCTTGGCCTTGCAGGGCTTGCAGATGGATCTCCGGCAGCAGGGCGCGTACGATGAAAAAGAGCGTTGTGCCTGGCTCGGCGGGCACTTCAAGCCTTGCCATCAGCTCCTGTCCGTCCACTTCCACCAGGGTCAGCCCACCGGGCTCCGGGCCCAGGATGCGGCCGCGCAGACGCTCGCCCACATGATGCCGCGCGCGGAAGATGTCCGCCCGCTGGCGTCCGCCTCCGCCCTGGCCCAGGCCGCTGCCGTACCCGCCGATGCGCATGGACAGCCTCCCGGCCCGGCTCAGGTTCCGGACTGGTCGATGATGAGTTCAACCTCGTCGATGCTCAGGCCGGTGGCGCGGGAAAGCTCCTTGACGTTTTTGCCCTGGCGGCTGCCGGTGATGATGACCTGGCGGAGAAATTGCGGGGAGCGGGCGTATTCGTCCGCCTGTTTGAGGAGCTTGTTCAGGGTCACCACGCGGTCGGTAAGCAGGGTGTCCAGCCTAGCCAGTTCGTTTTGCCTGCGCTCAAAGCTGTCCACCAGCTCCTGCTCAAGCTGGGCATTGGAACGCAGCTTGTTGAGGAATTCCTCCTGCTTGGTCTGCATGCGCGCGATGAGCGCCTCTGACTTGCGCAGACGCAGATAGAACGCGATGACGACGAAGAGCAGAACGAGCTCGGTGACCGTGAGCGCCAGGAGCAGCAGGGCTGAAATCTGCATGGGGATTCTCCCGCGTGGGGTAGGGGGTCGAACTTGCATGGCCGCCGCAGCGCCACATGCGGTCGCGAGGTGGCAGGAAAAAGGCGGGCGGCGCGGTGCATGGTCCCGGCCGCCCGCCGTGCTTGTGTCTTAGGCTCCGAAGGACCGGGCGTACAGCTCCGCGATGGCCTTGCGGCCGTTTTCTTCCAGGAAGCGCGTGCCAGTGCCGGTGAAGTGCGTCTTGGTGATGACGGGGCTGGTCACCACCTCCCACTTTTCGCTCTTCCACGAGAACCAGCAGTCCTTCACTTGGTCGAACACGAACAGGGGCTTGTTGCAGATTTTGGCGAACTCCGCGCCCCAGCCCGTGCCGCCGTTGACCGTGCCGTTCTCCAGGATGGAGCCCACCACGAAGACCTCCAGGCCGGAATCGACCTGGTACATGATGGTGCGCAGGACCATGCGGATGAGCGGGCCGTTGCTGAAATTTCTGTCCAGCAGCTTGGACACGTAGGTGATGCTCACGTCCTTGCGGGTGAGCTCCTCCTGGGTGAGCATGCGCAGGCCGCGGTTGCGCTCGATCTTGTGGCCTTCAAAGGAAAAGTTGATCTCCTGGACGCCGAATTTTTCGGCCAGGCGGCCAAATTCGGCCTCGGCACCCTGAGCGCCGCCACTGAACAGGGTGAAAGACGTGGCATCAGGCATGGAGCCTCCTTGTTCGCATGATGGAATACTATCAAGAGTTCCCTGACCGCTCCAGCATTATGCACATTTTGACCTGCAGTGGCAATGATTCGAGCCAAATGTTTTTACTCGCCATTCCGGGGTTGGAAATGTAGGGAAGGGAGTATGGAACCATGATTTTGCGGGCTGGCGGGTTCGCATGGCGGGAGCGGAGGAGAGATGGAAAACTGGGTGTTCGCGCTCATCGTTTTAGGCTTTGGCGTATTTTTGGCGATTCTTGTCGACAGGATGCGCGCCCGCACCAGGGTTCCAGGGGCCAAACACGCTTGGACGAATAAGGAGCGCGAAAAGTCCAAATGGCTCAGCTATTGGTATACTGGCCGGTTCCCCAGCAAGGAGGACTTGGACCGGGAGGAAGAGGAAGCGGAGGAAGCGGCCGATGAGGACGCGGCAGATGAGGATGCGGCTTCTGAGGAAGGGGTGAAGCGCAAGGACAGCGCAGAGCGTCCGGGCAAAGGCCAGGCGGAGGGTAAGCGCGGCCCTAAATCTTGACGTTGATGATGTTGCCGGCCCAGGGAGAGGCGTTTGAGGATTGCGTCGGCGTTCCCTGCTCCGCCTGCGGCGGCGGGCGGTGCTTTTGAGCGAACTGCTGCGGCGCCTTGCCTCCGCCGCTGTCCGGCCCCATGGGCTGGATGCCTTCCTTCTTTTCGACCTCCTGAACCTTATGCTCTTCCTTGCGTTGGTTTTCCGCAATCATTTGGCCAAAGAGCACCTGCTGCGCTTCCGGCGGGGACTGGTGCGCACCGGCGATCTGCTGCAGGTTGGGCAGCTGCGAGATAAGGATCGGCATGTCGAGCGGGGTGGTGCTCATATTATTTCACCACGTATTCCTCGAACAACAGGGTGTCAAACTTGCCATCGCTCACATACTGGTTGATGACCAGCAGGAGTTCTGACTTCAACTTCTCCACATTGTTTTCATCGGTCAAAAACTGAACATCTTTATTTTTAAGGTAATAGAAGATGGCGTTCCTGGCCGGGAGCATCTTGACCTGGATGTCCTTGAGCACCGACGGATCTTTTGTGCCAAGCAGTATGCGCACGGTGAGGAAGCGGATTTCCTCGTTGCCGGCGTTCTGCTCAACCAGGAAGGGCTCCATGCGGAACTGAAGCTCGGGCAGTTCCGGAGGGGCCTCCTCCGATGCATTGGCCTGATCCGCCGCGGGGTCCGTCTGTTCAGTGGGGGGGGCTGGTGCAGCCTTGAAGAAGAGGAGTTTGACGGTAACTCCGGTGATAAGCAGTATGAGCAGCGCGGCAGCGCCAATGATCATCAGCTTCTTGCGCTTGTCCATCGGCGGAGCCTTGGGCTCTGCCGATTCCAGGCTCACCGATGCCTTGGGAGCCTGCGGTTCCTCCTTGACCTCTTCTTCCTCTTCCAGGAAGGGAGCGTCATCGAGGTCGAGTTCGACCTTCTGGGAGGCGCGCGACGTTTCGCTCGTGTCGAGCATGCTGTCGACTTCGCGTGTTTGTTTCGCGCCGCTTCCCTGCTTGTCCTCCAGATCGTCTTGCGCCATGAAGGGCGTGTTCTCCCCCAGCCTATATTAGGCTAGTTGCTGAAAATCTTGTCGATTTTCTGCCCCAGGGTTTCCGGGGTGAAGGGTTTGACGATGTAGTTGGAAACCTTGGCCTGCACGGCTTCGATGATGTTCTCCTGCTGGGCCTCCGCCGTAACCATGAGGAAGGGCGTACTGGCGTATTCTTCGCTGGAGCGCACCTTGCGCAGCAGGTCGATGCCGGTCATCTGCGGCATGTTCCAGTCGGAGATGATGAAGTCGATGTTGTCGCGGTTGAGAACTTCCCAGCCGGTGGTTCCGTCGTCCGCCTCGACCACGTTGCTGAAACCGAGCTGGCGCAGAATGTTCTTGATGATTTTGCGCATGGTGGAAAAGTCGTCCACAACGAGGATACGCATGTTCTTGTCGGCGGGCATTGTTTTTGTTCTCCTTTGCGGAATCAAGCGCCGTTTTCGTACTTGCGCTTGAAATTGTCTCGTAATTTCACCAGGGCCTGGGAATGCAACTGGGAGACGCGTCCCTCAGTAATATCCATGACCTGGGCGGTTTCCTTCATGTTCAGTTCTTCGCCGTAATACAGAGAGATAACGAGTTTCTCTCTAGGAGTTAGTTCTTCTATAAGGCCCGCAATTTTGTCAACCATTTCCTGAAAAGCCGTGGTCTGGTAGGGCTCGTTATCGGAAAGGGACTCGCGGCTGCCAACGAAATTTTCCTGGAAGGCGTCCAGGCTGACGCAGAGCTGGTTTTGCAGCGCCTCCAGCCCTTGCTGCACGTCCTTGGCAGACATGCCGGTGCGGACCTCCAGCTGCGCCTGGGTGGGCGTGGCTCCAGTCTCGTGCTCGATGACGCGCATGGCCTCGTCGAGCATTTTGACCTTTTGCCGCATGCCCCGGGAGAACCAGTCCATGCGCCTCAGCTCGTCCAGCATGGAGCCCTTGATGCGGTTCTCGGAGTAAGTGTCGAACTTGATGCCGAGTTCCGGGCGAAACTTTCCCAGCGCGTCGAGAAGCCCGATGCTCCCGGCGCTGATCAGTTCTCCCAGTTCCACCCGTTGCGGCAGCTTGTTTTTAAGCCGCAGGGCGAGGATGCGAATCTTCGGCGCGTAATGGCGGACGATGTTCTCCTGCTCGCGTGGGTTGAACTGCGACCAGGGACGACCACCTGCCTCCAGCTCATGCCACGGATTGCTCTTGGAAGAGGAGCTTTTTCCAGAAGAACTTGATGTTTCCATCAGCCTTTGCCGTTACCTTCCAGTT
>JAVBYL010000273.1 GCA_030824035.1 Humidesulfovibrio sp. | reverse complement strand
TGGATGTCGCGCAGGCGCTGGGCGTAAATGCCCACACGGTCCTTGATGCGCTTGATCTCCTCGTCGATCTGCTTCTGCATCTCCTGGAAAAAGCCGCTCATGCCGCGCACCACTTCGCGGAAGGCCATGTAGTTTTCCGTGCCCGCCAGGCGCGCCATGCGCTCCAGGTGCTCCTGGGCGGGCCTGCGGAAGGCGTGGTCTTCGTCGAACCACTCCGGCAGCTCCTTCAGCAGGGCCTCCACGCGCTTGCCCACGTCCTCCGCGTTGCTCTTGGCATCGCGCCAGGGCTCGCCCAGGCCGGAAAGCACATGCACGCGGCCCCGGTCGATCTCCGGATCGATGAGCAGGCGGTTGAAAAAATGCGGCTCGCGGGTCACCAGCTCGTTGAAGCTTTGCAGGGCCTGGCCGGTGAAGCCCATCTTCACCAGGCACACGCCCTCGCGGTAGGTGGGCTCCGCCCAGCGGGAGGACCCCACATGCACCTGCCGGTACAGCCCAAGGGCCTCCTTGAACTCGCCCGCCACCTCGCGCAGCCTGGCCTGCAAAAAGTGCATGTAGCCCTGCTGCACTGTTGAACCGCCGATGCGCGCGGCCTCCTGCCAGTAGAACTGGGCCATGTGGTCATCGCCGCTGTCGAGGGAGATGAACCCCTCCAGGCAGGCGCCCTCGAAGGTGCGGCCTGTTTTGGCGCTCACCGCGCGCACGTCCTCCTTGGCGCGCTCCAAGTCCCCGGCAACGTAGGCCGTGTACGCCTCGCGGATGAAGAAATCCTCCTCGGGCTGCAGCTGCTCCGGGTCCGGGGGCCACTCCCGCTGCTTGATGCGCGGAACGATGGGCAGAAGTCCAGGCTGGCAGGGGGCGTTGATGGCGAAAAGCGCCCGCGCCAGCACCGCGTCCGGCCCCTTGCCGCTGGCCATCAGCACCGCCGTGGCCTGGCTGAACCGGGCCGGGTCGGCGGCGTCGTCCAGGGCCTTGAAGCCACGGGTCATGTCATCCAGGCCCATCTGCCCCAGGGCGTCCCAGGTCTCGTCGCGGAAGGCCGGCAGCGACTTGGACGGGCACTGCGCCGGGGTGTGGTTCTTAAACCCGCAGTAAAAGCACTCCTTGCCGGTTCCCGCCAGCCAGCGCCGGGGCAGCGGCATCTCGATGGACTCCTGCCCGGCCAGCCCATCGGCATCGCGCAGGGTCAGGCTGCACCAGGAGTCCAGGGTCTCCTGCTCGCCGCCGTAGTTTATCTCGCTCACCTTGAACAGGTCGAGAAGGGTGAAGCCGTCGCGGTAGTGCATGTGCAGAAAATCAGGGGTCAGCCGGTTCCAGTCCAGGCCGAAGCGGCTGGGCAGATCCATGGAAAAGGACATGCCCTTCTGCTCCGCCACGGCGAAAACGCAGGGCCAGTACGCCCGTTGCGCGGCTTTGAGGTCGCGCACAAGGCTGGCGATTTCCGTGCAGTAGAAGCGCAGCTGCCGGAAGTTCTCCAGGGGAAAGATGACGAAGCCCTGGGCGTCGTCGGCCAGGAATTTGAGGCCCAGGCGCTGGAACACGGCCTGCAGTTCCGAGAAAAACGCCCGCCAACCGGCGATGCTTTCCCGCTCGCCCAGGCGTCCCAGGGGCCGGATGACGCCGTACCAGTTCATGGGCGACTCATAGTCCAGGCCCTGGTCGGCTATGAGCCCGGCCCAGCCGGAGTTGGAAAGGCCCTGCATGGTGGCGGAGGGGCCAAGGGAGATGCCATGCACCTGCTTCACGGCATCCTGAAATTTCGGGTGGATCCAGACTTCCAGATCCTGTGGCGCATCAACCTGCTGGCGGCCGAACTCCTTGGGAACAGAGGCCGAAAGGGTCAGGTCGTAGCCCACCTGCACGGTGACGGGCAACACCTGGCAAAACAGCGGCACGGGGTTGAGTTTGGACCAGATCTGCAATTTGGCCAGGGCGCGGAACACATCCGGCGTGAAGGACACCCAGAAGCTCTGGCAGGGGTCCTCCACCAGCTGGATCATGCCGTGGTCGCGCAGGGTATGGCCCACGGCGTTGTTGAACGAGCCGTTCCACATGAGCCACAGGCCATAGCCAGAGCTGATGATCCGCGACTGGGAGACCGCGGGCAACCTTTGCAACAGGGTCGAAAATGTGTACATTGGGCTCCTGTAAACATCCTCGCGGAGGGACTTCATGGACCTGACTCAAGCCATTTCGGAACTCAAGAAGACCCCAGGCTTTGCCGAAAATGTCGGCATGATACTTATCCATAACGGAGTCATACGCGGTTGGTCCAGGCAAAACAGGGCCACCGTCACCGGCGTGGAGATAACCCCGGACCACGCGAAAATCCAGGCGATCTGCCAGGAGATTCAGCAACGCCCTGGCATTTTTCGTGCCATCGCCCACGCGGAGGGCGGTTTGAAGCAGCCCGGAGACGACGTGCTGTTCCTCATTGTGGCCGGAGACATTAGGGAAAACGTGAAGGCTGCCCTTTCCGACCTCCTCGACAGAGTGAAGGCCGAGGCCGTGACCAAGCGGGAAGTCTTTGCCTAGCAAACGCGCCCAGATAAGTCCAAGGACACGCAAATGACCATCTTCCAGGTCGTCAACGTCCGCTGGTTCAACGCCACGGCGTGGTACGCGCTGTACCTGAGCCGCCTGCTGCAGGAGGCCGGGCACAAGGTGGTCGTCATCACCCAGGCCGGAACCGACACCCACCAGAGAGCCCTGGAATGGGGGCTGGACGCGCGCCCGGTGGACCTGAACACCGCCAACCCCCTGCGGCTGGCCGCGGCCCTGGTCCACATGGCCCGCTTACTGCGCCGGGAGCGGCCGCAGATCGTCAACTGCCACCGGGGCGAGGGGTTCTTCCTCTGGGGACTGCTGAAGGCCCTTGGGTTCCCCTTCCGCCTGGTGCGCACCCGCGGCGACCAGCGCCCGCCCAGGGCCGATGCGCTGAACCGCTGGCTGCACGCCAAGGTGGCCGATGCCGTGGTGGTGACCAACTCGCGCATGGCCCGGCACTTCCTCTCGGCCATGCGCACCCCGGAAAACAACGTCTGGCTCATCCACGGCGGCGTGGACAGGGAGCGCTTCCGCTTCGACCCGGCCGGACGCGAGCGCGTGCGCGCGGAGTTCGGCTACGGCCCGCGCGAAACGGTGCTGGCGCTGGTGGGCCGCTTTGACAAAGTGAAGGGCCAGCTGGAGACCATCCAGGCCGTGGCCCGGCTGGTGCACAAGCAGGGCTACCGGCATCTGCGGCTTTTGCTCGTCGGCTTTGGCAGCGCCACCGGGCGGGAGGAAGTGGAAGGCTGGATACGCCAGCACAAGCTGGAGCGCCATGCGCGCATCACCGGCAAGCGCGAGGACATCGCCGCCTGCCTCAGCGCGGCCGATCTCGGCATCGTGGCCTCGTTGTGGTCGGAGACCATCGCCCGCGCGGCCCTGGAGATCATGTCCGTGGCGCGCCCGCTGCTGTCCACGGACGTGGGCGTGATGCCCGACCTGCTGCCCCCGGAGGCGCTGTTTGCCCCCGGCGATGTGGACGAGATGGTGCGGCGCATCGCCAAGGCCATCGACGAGCCGCACTACCGCCAGGAACTGCTGCGCGCCCAGGACTTGACCCTTTCGCAGCTGGGCGGGCACGACTTCCTGCAACGCACCCTCACCCTGTACGAAGGCTTCCTCGACTAAACGCCTACCAGCCGGTGCCCTCGCCCTCGCGCAGCAGCTCCGCCACGGCCATGATGGTGCGCGCGTAGGTGTGGGAGTGGTTGTAGCGGTACAGCACGGCCAGCTGCCGCTCACGGGTCAGGCCTGCGCGCCAGCCGTTGGCCCGCAAGAAGCGCGCCGTGCTCAGCACCGCGTCCCTGGGTTGGAACAGGTCCACGCGGCCATCGCCGTCCAGGTCGGCCCCGTAGCGCAAGGCGTTGGTGGGCATGAACTGGCAGATGCCGATGGCCCCGTACACGGAACCGGGGATGGTGGCGGGGTCGAACCCGGTGTTCTTGGCGTAGATGAGCAGAGCCTTGAGCTCCTTGTATGCCCAGGAGGCCTTTTGGGCCGTGCGCCACTTGAGCCAGGCCGCCATCTCCGGCGTCAGCTCCCGCTGGTCGATGGTTGGCGAAATGTGCGGGGCGATGAGGGCGAAATCCACGGCCAGGGCCATGCTGGCCAGGGTCACCAGGGCGTTCTTGCTGCCGATGTTGCGGCCAAGCTTGGTTTCCACCAGCAGCAGGGCCACCAGCACCTCGGCCGGAACCTCGTACTGGGCCCTGGCCTCGCGCAGGGCCGGGCGCTGCTCGTCCAGAAAGCTCCGCGCCTGCA
>JAVBYL010000191.1 GCA_030824035.1 Humidesulfovibrio sp. | reverse complement strand
CGGGCCTTCACGCGGGTGGTGGGCCTGCCGCCGCATGCCTATCAGACGCACCTGCGCCTGCGCCGGGCCAAGGAACAGCTGCGCGCCGGCACCGGGCTCACCGAGGCCGCCCTGGCCTCAGGCTTCTGCGATCAGAGCCACATGCACAGGCATTTTGTGCGGCTGGTGGGACTGACCCCCGGCCAGTACGCCCGGGCATTCGCCGCGCAGCCCTAGGGTGCCGCGCTTTTTGCGCCGGTGCTACAGTCGGCTGCGCCGGTCCTCGCGCCAGAACAACCACACCAGGGCCGAGGCCGCGCAGAGCACGCCGGTGGCCGCCACGGCCGCGTACAGGCCGGAGAAGTCCACGATGGCCAGGACCACCTCCGGGCTGTCGAGGTGCTGGCGCAGGGTGGCCAGGTGCGCGCCCAGGGCGCACAGCGTGGTCAGGCAGATGAGCAGGTAGGCCTCGCGCTGGCGACCGCCGCGCAGGAGCAAAAACAGGGAAACAGCCAGCAGCGCCGCGCCCTGCCCCCGCAAAACCGTATGGAGCATTTCCACCGCCAGGGGCGAAAAGCCCAGGCTGGCGTAAACGTTGACCGGGTTTTTGAACAAGGCCTCGTGGAAGGAGCCCGGAACAAGCACCATGGCCAGCGCCACCGGCAGGTTTACAGCCTGGAACAACCAGTAGGTCAGGGCCCGCACAATGCGCATGGTCGGCTCCTGTTGCTTATTGGCTCACCTTCCTGCAAATCAGCAGGCTTGTGCCCTCCACGGGCAGGCTCACCGCGTCCACACGCGGGTCCATTTCCGCATCAAACAAAAACCGGCGAAATTCGATGATGTCCGGCGGCAGGGCCGTGAGGTCCGGGGCCTCGTCCGGGTTCTGTTTCTTTTCCACCACGACGTTTGCGGGCACGCCCTCTGGCAGCACCACGCACACAAGGCCCCCCGGCACCAGCCGCGCAAGGGCCTGTTCGTAGGCCGGGCGGGCGTCCGCCGGGGCGGCGTCGATGAGGCAGAACGCCAAGGTCGGCAAAGTGGCTAGGCCAGCCACGCCGTCGCCCTCTGCCACGGTCACCACGTCCAGCACGGCCCCGGCATCCAGGCTGTGCCGCGCCAACTCGGCCTTGGCGGGGTCGCGCTCGAAGGTGGTGAGCCTGCGGCCGGTGGCGCGGCAGGCCAGGGCCAGCCACAGGGCGGAAAAGCCCGCGCCCGTGCCCACCTCGGCGGCATCGCCCGCCGGGCAGCCCGCCAGCAGGATGGCCAGCAACTTGCCCGTTTCGGGCGTCACCTGGCGCAGCCTGCGGTGCTCCTGGCCTTGGGCGTTGCGCCAGGCCTCCAGCGCCTTCAGGTGGCCTTGAGTGACCTGGACGGCCTGGGGAATATCGCGGAACATGAAAGCCTCCGGGGGCGTTTTGGTGCTGCGGGTGCACGGTAAGCAGCCGTGGCCGGTGGCAAGGGCCTAGCTCTTTTTCGTCGTCTTCTTGGCCTTGGCTGGCTTGGGCTCGGCCTTGGTCTTGGTCGAGGTCTTCGCCGCCGCCGATTTCTTCTTCGACTTTTTGGACGGGGCCGGGTCGTCGTCCTGGGCCTTCTTGGCCTTGGCGGATTTCTTTGATTTTTTCACCGGCGGCGGCGGATCGTCGTCGATGTCCGCATCCTGCTCGTCGGTTTCCGGGGCTTTTTTCAGCGCCGTCATGCCGCTCATGGCCGTGAGGTTGCGGGGGAAGATGGTCAGCGAGCGGCTGAAGAGCATCTGCGCCTGGCCGTGCTGGTCTTTTTTCAGCAGCGCCCAGCCCATGCCAGCCAGGGCGGCGGCGTAGGGGCTTTCCGGGTGGTAGGTGCGCAGCCAGTCAAAGGCGTGCAAGGCCTTGTCCCACTTTTGCTGGTGGAAGGCGCTCCAGCCCAGCTTGTCCATGAGGTGGCTCCATTTGTCCCAGGAGCGGCTGTTGAGCGGCGCGCGCGGCAGCAGCTTGTCGAAGCAGGATTCGGCCAGGGGCCAGTCGCCCTGCAGGTACGCCGTTGCGCCCATGCCGAAGAGCGCCTCCATGTTGCCGGGGTCGGTGGCGAGAATGCGTTCGAACCCGGCGCGGGCGGCGGGCAGGTTCAGCGCGTACAGCTGGCTCCAGGTGAGGTCGCCCGCGAGGGCGCCCATTTCCGGGTGGCGCGCCAGGAAATTGGAAAGCTCGGCCTGGTCCAGGAAGGCCGGGTCGAGGTTCAGCCCGGCCAGCAGTTCCTCGCGGGCTTGCCGGGCATCGCCCAGGGCCAAGAGGGTGAAGGCCAACCCGTAGCGCGGCGCGGCCAGCCCGGCGTCCAGGCTGACAGCGCGGCGGAAGTCGCGCAGGGCGTCCATGAGCCGTCCCTCGTTCAGCGCGCCAAAGCCGGAGGCGCTCATGCGGTCCAGCCGCTCCTGGCGCGATTTGGGCGCGGCGGCCAGGGTCTGGGCAGCGTCCTTGTCGCGGCCCTGGCGGGCGTACAGCAGGGCCAGGCCGCGCCAGGCCAGCGCGTTGGTGGGGTCCAGGCGCACGGCGTCCTTCAGGTGCGGCTCGGCGCGGTCCAGGTGCCCGCGGGAAAGCAGGGCCAGGCCATCGCCTAGGTGGGCGTCGGCGTCGTCCTTGTTCACTGTGATGAGGGTTTGGAACAGGGCGTGGGCCTTGTCCTCCTGCCCGGCCCAGAAGCTGGCCCAACCCAGGGCGCGGCGGCCGGGGCGGCTGTTGGGGTGCGTGCGCAGGTATTCTTCCAGGTAGGGCGCGGCGGCGGTGGGGTACAGCTTGCGCGAGTACGCCTCGCCCATTTCCAGGAACAGCTCTGAGTATTCCGGGCGGGAGCGCATCAGCTCCAGCACCTCGGGCGTGGCGGCGAAGTCCGGGCTCAGGAAGATGGCCTCGGCCAGGCGCTGGGCGGCCTTGTCGGCCTGGCCCTTCTTGGCAAGGGCCATGGCCATGCCGTACGAGGCCACGGGCTGGTCCGGGGCCACGCGCCGGGCCTCGGCAAAGGCCTGGTAGGCCTCGTCGTACTGGCCCAGGCGCAGGCGCGCCCAGCCCATGCCGCTCCAGGCGGCCACGGAGCGCTTCTCCTGGGTGGCCAGGCGGAAGTATTCGGCGGCGGCGGCGTCGTACTCGGCGCGGTCGAAAAGAATCTTGGCGATGGCCAGCCTGCTGTCGGAATAGTCCGGCCTGCTGGAAAGCGAAGCACGGAAGTATTTCTGCGCAGCGGTGATGTCGCCGCTGGCGAGCTCCAGGTGGCCCATGGCGTTCAGTGCCACGGCGTTGGTCGGGTCGGCCGCCAGGGCGCGGCCCAAGATGGTCCGGGCTTCTTCCTTGCGGCCCAGCACCAGCGCGGCGGAGCCGATGCCCGCCAGGGGGTCGGCGGTGTCGGCGCGGACCTTTGAGGCCTCGGTGAAGGCGTCCCAGGCCTGCATGCCCTGGCCCAGGCGCAGGTGGCTCCAGCCCAGGCCCATAAGGCAAGCGTAGTCCCTGGGGGCCACATCGTCCAGGTAGCCGGAGAGCTTGGACAGGGCGTCCAGGTAGCCTGCGCGGTGGAAGTAGGCCAGGCCCCAGTCCTTGAGCAGGGGCCGGAGGGTGGCGTCCGCGGCCACGGCGCGGCTGAGGGGCTCGGCCATGAGCGGTTCAAGCGTCACGAGTTTTTTCAGCACCGGCAGCGTGGCCACGCCGTTGCCCTGGGCCAGCATGACGCGGGCTTGGCCCAGCAGGGCCTCGGCCACGTAGTGCTTGCCCTCGGCCAGTTTTTCATAGGCGGCGCGCGCGTTGGAAAGTTCGCCGCCGGTTTCCTGCAAGTTGGCGGCCTTCAGCCGGGCCAGTTCGTCGCGCGGCGTATCGCCGGGGAAGCGGGAGGAGCGGCGCGGAACCTCCGCCCAGGCGGCCAGGGCGCCCTTGGAGTCGCCAGCCAGGGCGCGGGCGTCGCCCAGGGCCAGGAACAGCTCCTTGGGCGAGCTGAGCACATCCTGCCCCTTGGTGGCGGCCTCCAGGTGGCTCTGGGCCTTTTGGGCCTCGCCACGGCCCAGGGCGATGAGCCCGAGGCCAAGGCGCGCATCCGCTGGCACGGATTCCACCAGCATGTCGGGCATGCGCGCGGCGGTGGGCCGGTTCATCACATCGGAAAAAATCTCCACGGCTTCGTTGGTCTTGCCGCGAGCAAAGGCAGTCCAGCCCAGTCCCAGGGCGCCCACGGCGCGCACGGACTCGGAATTCATGGAGCTTGTGCCTTCACCACTGGGGGGCACGGCCCGCCGCACCAGGGCGAACTGTTCCTCGGCATCGGCCAACTGGTTGCGGCGTAGCAGGGTGAAGCCGAGCACGGCGCGCACGTGGGCCTCCTCCGGG
>JAVBYL010000142.1 GCA_030824035.1 Humidesulfovibrio sp. | reverse complement strand
CGCCGGGCCGGGGGTCGTGATGCGCGCCCGCGACGCATGGCGAAAGGAGGGAGACCAATGCGCCTGACCACAAAGGGAAGGTATGGCATGCGCCTTGTGCTGGACATTGCCCAGCACGAGGGGGGCGGCCCGGTGTCCATCAACGAGATCAGCCAGCGGCAAGGGGTTTCGGCGAAGTACCTGGAGCGCTTGGTGGGCGATCTGCGCCGGGCGGGCTTTGTGCGCAGCCAGCGCGGGCGTGACGGCGGGCACGTGTTGGCCATGTCACCGGAGTCCATCACCGTGGGGGCCATTGTGCGCGCCCTGGAGGGCGAGAGCTTTTTGCTGGCCTGCTGCAAAAACCGGCACACCTGCCCGCGCTCCGGGGCCTGCCTCACCCGCGCCATCTGGATAGCGGCGGACCAGGCCATGTACGAGAAGCTGAACTCCGTCTCCGTGCGCAATATTCTGGACGATGCGCGCAAGTGTGTGGCCAACCGTGACGGCGTCAGCGCGTCGTTCTTCACCGGTGGCGGGTCGGCCCCGCAGCCGCGCGCCAACCTGCGTTCCCGCGATGCCGGGAGCGTGTGCCCGGCCCCGCAGATAACCGGCTCCAGTCCTCGCCCCATGGCCGAGGTGGAGGCCACGGCCCCTGCCCGGCCCCCAGCCGCCGCCAAGCCGGTTACGGTGGAGCCAGCCGTGCGTGAGGCCGCCGCTGCGACCACGGCAGCGCTTTCCGCCGCCTCAGCGCCGGCCCAGGTATCTCCGGCCCAGGCATCTTCGACCCAGTTGACCCCCGGCCAGACCCGCGTGCGCCGCATGGCCCGCCGGGTGCTGCTGCGTCGCCAGGCGGCCCTCCACACGCCAGTGGAGGCCGGTGGCGAGGCCGAGCTGAACGCGGCGGGCGAACCCATGCGGCCAACGGCCCAGGCCGCTTCGCTTGCCGACCCCACCGCGCGGCATCGCAAGGTGCTTGTGGTGGCGCAGGAGGAGGGCCTGCTGGCCCGGATGCGAGAGGCCCTCGGGCAGGCGGGCTACGAGGTGTTCGCCGTCACGGATGGCCCCTCGGCCCTGGCTCTGTGCACGGAGGAACGCCCCGACCTGTTGGCCGTGGACCTGTTTCTGCCCGGCTCCTGGGGACCGCGCCTCTGCGGCGAGCTGGCCCGCCAGGAGGGAGGCAGTCCGCCCGTGCTGGTGCTCTCCGGCGTGCCGGACATGCACCTGGCGCTGCGCGGGGCCGTGGCCACCCTCCCGCGCGATGCCGACGCCCAGACCCTGTTGGCGGCCGTCGCCATGGCGCTGACCCAGAGCGTGACCCCAGAACAGGACATCGAAGCGCCATGATGCCTGCCGGAAAGGCTGACCCCGGCGCGGAACACCGCCCACCGCCCTTTCCCTTTGCCGCCGGTTTGCGCTACACTGGCGCGGCCCCACAGGGCATACAGGCGGGAGCGACATGACCACACGCGTGCTTCTGGTGGATGACGAGCCCGGCATCCGCAAGGTGGTGGGCATCACCCTCGCGGATATGGGCTTTGAGGTGCTGGAGGCGGAAAACGGCCTCGCAGCCCTGGAGCTTTTCCGCGCCGGCAGGCCGAAGGTGGTGCTGACCGACATCCGCATGCCCGTCATGGACGGGCTGGAGCTGCTGCGCCGCATCAAGGAGGAGTCCCCGGACACGGAGGTCATCCTCGTCACCGGCCACGGCGACATGGACATGGCCGTGGCGGGCCTGAAGCACGGGGCCTGCGATTTCATCTCCAAGCCCGCCAGCCCGGAAATTTTGGAGATAGCCCTGGCCCGCGCCCAGGAGAAGATCGCCCTGCGCGCCAAGATGCGCAACTATACGGAAAATTTGGAAGTGATGGTGGACCAGCAGGCGCACAAACTGCTGGAGCTGGAGCGCCAGGCCGTGGCCGGGCAGGCCGTGCAGGGCCTCACCGACCTCATGACCGGCATGGCCTGCGACGAGGAGGTGGGCAGCCAGCTGCAAAGCCTGCTCGGCGGGCTGCCGTGCCTGGTGTCCATCCAGAACCGCGACCTGGTCATCGTCAGCGTCAACGAGCTGTACAGCCAGCGCCTGGGCGACCGCGTGGGCATGCGTGGCTATGAGATCTACGCGGGACTTTCCGGCTCGGCCGAGGGCAGCCCGGCGGCGCGCACCTTTGCCCAGGGCACGGGCCTGCGCACCCGCGAGACCCTGCTGCTGCACGGGGCCGAGGTTCCGGCCATCGTCCACACCGCGCCCATACGCGGCGTGGGCGGCGAGGTGGACCTGGTGCTGGAGATGGCCGTGGATGTGGGCGAGGTGAAGCGCCTGCAGGAAGAGCTGCGCACAAGCCAGCAGCGCTACCAGCAATTGTTCGACGAGGCCCCCTGCTACATCACCGTGCTCGACCGCGAAATGAAGATGCAGGCGGCCAACCGGCGCTTCACCCAGGCCTTCGGGTCCGGGGTGGGCAGCCTGTGCCACCGTGCCTTCCGCAACTCGGATAAGCCCTGCCTGGGCTGCCCCACCCTCAAGACCTTCGACGACGGCCAGACCCACCAGGCCGAGATGACCGTGACCGGCAAGGACGGCGAGGCCGTGAGCGTGCTTGTGTGGACCGCGCCCATCATGGACGACCAGGGGCGCATCGAGTCGGTGATGGAGATGTCCATGGACATCACCCAGATGGTGCGCATGCAGGACCACCTGGCCTCCCTGGGCATGCTGCTGGCCTCGCTTTCCCACGGAATCAAGGGCTTGCTTACGGCCCTGGACGGGGGGGTGTACAAGGTCAACTCCGGCTTGAAGCGCGGCGACGCCGAGCAGGTGCAGGTGGGCTGGGCCAGGGTCACGGAGCTCATCGGCCGCATCAAGGGCATGGTGCTGGATATTTTGTTCTACGCCAAAAAGCGCGAGCTGACCCTGCGCACCATGGACGCCGGGGCCCTGGCCGCCCAGGTGGCCGATACCGTGGAACCCAAGGCGCAGAAGCGCGCCGTGGAGCTTGTGCGCGAGATCGACCCGGCCTGCGGGGAGTTCCAGGTGGACGAGGTGGTGCTCTCCGCCGCCTTGGTGAATATTTTGGAAAACGCCGTGGAGGCCGCCGCCGTGGCCGCGGAGCTGCCCACCGAGGCTCCGCGCCTGGCGCACCACAAGGTCGACCTGGACACCACGCCGGACATTTCCCAGCGCATTCTGCCGCGCGTGCCCTCGCCCCCGGTTCCGCGCGTGGTGCTGCGCGTGCGGCCCGATGCCTCGGGCGTGTTCTTCGAGATCGAGGACAACGGCGTGGGCATACCGCCGGATGTCATGGGGCGGCTGTTCACCGTGTTCTTTTCCACCAAGGGCTCCGGCGGCACTGGGTTGGGGCTGTTCATCGCCAAGAAGGCGGTGGACCAGCACGGCGGGCGCATCGGCGCGGTTTCGGAGCCCGGCCAGGGCGCCACCTTCCGCCTGTGGATTCCCCGGAACCAGGAGTAGCGCCGGGGAGAGTCTCCCCCATACACGCACAAGGCCGCGTCGGAGTTGTTCCGACGCGGCCTTGTGCGTGTTTAGCGGCAGGCCGCCAGCGGCGGCGTCCGTCTATGCGTCGTGGTTCACGGCGGCGCAGCACTGGGCGTGCTCGCCAACGGTCTTGAGGGCGTCCTCGGCCTGCAGGGCCATGCACAGCAGCTCGCACAGGTCGGCTACGGGCAGCTCCACGCTGTAGGCGCCGTTATCCGCCACCAGGGTCTCGCCCTGGTCGTCGATGCTGTAGGCGCGGCGTTCGCGGCTTTCGCTGCTGGCGGCGATGATGCCGTAGCCCACGCGGCCCTCGGGCGTGCGGTACAGCTTTTCGACCGTGAGCACACCGGAGCCGGTGCTGAAGTGGATGTCCTCGGCCACGAGGCTGGCGGTCAGGCTCAGTGGTTTGCCGAAATCGTTGGGCAGGGTGACGGCTCGCGGCTGGCTCGAGAGGTCCACAGGCGTGCGGTTCATGAGGGCTCCTTGCGGTGCGGTGAGGTAAGCTCGTCCAGGGGCAGCGTGTGCTGCTTCGCCCTGGTCCCGGCGCGTTCCCGCGCAGGGTCAGGTCTCCATTGTTTCCAGCCGGTTGCGATGTAGTCGTGGAGTGCGCTTTCGGGCACGCGCCACTGGGTTCCCACCCGTATGGCTCCCAGGACGCCGTCCTGAACCATCCTGTACACTGTTCTTGTATGCACGCGCAAGATGTTCGCCACTTCTCGAATGGTCAAGAGTTTGGGCGGTGATCCTGCCAACTCGTGCACAACAGTGTCTATCATGAGAACACTACGTACACAGATGTGCACCGGTTGTCAAAGAATGTCAAGGAATGACATCGAAAGACATGAAAATGTGCGCAAGCGCGTG
>JAVBYL010000025.1 GCA_030824035.1 Humidesulfovibrio sp. | reverse complement strand
TTCCCCGCAGAGGGCAAGGTCCAGCAGGGCGACCTCGGCGGCGCTGGACTCCAGGCGCTCCAGCACCTCTGCGCGGCAGGTGGCCTCGCCGCAGATGGTGTGCCGGTCCTGGGCCAGCAGCAGCTTCAGCCCGTCGATGATGGCCGGGTGGTCGTCCGCGAGAAATATGCGGGCGCTTTTTGTGTGGTTTGCGGTCATAGGGGCGCTCTCCTGATGGCGGATGTGTGAGAAAGGCAAGGAACGGAGCAGGTGACCATGGTGCCGCCGCCTTCCGCGTCCTCCACGCGCAGGTCGCCGCCGATGATGCGCGCCCTGTGGGCCATGATGCCCATGCCCAGGCCGCCTTTGCCCGGCTTGGCCGCAGAGCGCCCGATGCCGTCGTCGCGCACAGTGAGTTCGGCCATGCCACCGGACTGGCAGCGGAAATCAACGTCGATGCGCGTGGGGGCAGCGTGCTTTACGGCGTTGGAGACGGCCTCCTGGGCTATGCGGAAAAGCTGCGTGGTGTTGCCGTTGGGGCAGGTCTCGCAGCCTCGCTCCTGCGCGAAGGAGATGGGCACGCCGCTTAGGCGCGAGAGGCGGCGGATCATGTCCGCCAAGGATGGCCCAGCCCCCTGGGGGCCGTGCTCCAGGGGCCACAGGCCATGGGAAAGGTCGTAGGCCTGGTCCACCATCTCGTCCAGCAGCAAGGAGAGCTTGTCCAGCTCGGCCTTCTGGGCCTCGGAGCGGGGCATGCCGCCCAGAATCGCGCAGCGCAGCCGGGCCGCAGTGAGCAACTGGCACAGTCCGTCGTGCAGATCCACGCTCATGCGCCTGCGCTCCTCCTCGCTGATGTTGATTATTTCCCATTCAAGCTTGCCGCGTTGCTCCATTTCCGCCTCAAGACTCAGGTTTTTACTCTCCACTTGGATGGAAAGCGTCTCAACGGCGCTGAAGGCGTGTTGCAGGCGCTGCGACAGGGCGAAGGCTTGGGCGAGGACGAAGAGGAGCATGCCCAGGGGCAGGATGGGGATAGAGTTGATGAGTTGCAGGTCCGTGAGCATGTCGTTCACCCCGGCCAGAGCCACGGCCAGGAATCCGGCGAACATGCAGGCCGCGCCCTCGCGTCCTCTGCTCCAGGCAAGGCCCAGGCCCGAGGCGCAGAAGAGAATAAGGGCGACGGTGGAAAGATAGTAGGCCGGAACAACGGCGCTGAACCACAGGGAGGGGCCCAGCAGGGCCAGGGCCGCGGAGGCCGCCCCGGTTAAGGAGGCGTAGCGCTGCAGGAGGCGCGGCAATTCCCGAGGGTACAGCGAGCGGAAGAAGGCGTAGCCCACCGGCACGGAGAGAAAGAGGCAGGCCATGCCGAAGCGCTCCAGCCCAAGCCCCGGCAGGCCGGGCAGGATAGCCCGCGCTGCCCAGGCGCTGGAGTCCGTGCAGAGGTAGTTCCCAAGCCACAGCAGGCAGTACAGGCCGAAGAGCAGCGGGGCGGGGTCGCTGCGGCGAAGCTGATGCAGGGCCACATGGTACAGGCCCATGATGAACAGGGTTCCAGCCAGGAACATGGCTATGCCTGACTCGCGGCGCTCCTGCGCAAGCAGGTCGTCTTCAACCCCCAACCACAAAGGTTCCAGCACGCCGCCTTCGCGGTAATGGTGATTGGAGACGTGAAGCTCCAGCTCCAGAGGTACGTGCATGGGCTTGTCCCAGGCGTGCAGCGGGATGACCTGGGCCGAGAATTGCGGCGTTTCCGAAGCGGGGTTTTTACCGGGAGCGCCGCTGTGCGCGACCGGATTTCCGTCGACCTTGAGGGTCCAGGCGGCGCTGATGTTGCCCAGGCGCAGGGCCATCTGGGGACTCACCCTGGTGTTGGCAGAAGCGTTGGCGGTCCCTCGCAGCACTGTCAGGCGCAGGGTGGCGCCGCCAGTGGCCCGCAGGAGGCTCGCGCCGGGCATGGTCCGGGTCCAGGGGCCGGGAACAGCCGTGAACCCGGAGCCGCCCATGTCGGTGCCGTCTGTTTGATCTTGAGATGCATCTGGTTCCCAGCGCACTTCCCACTGACCGTTCAGGCGCAGCGGGCCGCGCCGTTCCACATCCCAGACGGAGAGGTCCAGCACGCCGCCTTTCGCAACGGGGCGCTCCTCCTGCGCCATGCAGCCGCAAAGCGACAGGCAGACGGAAATGCACAGCAGCACTATGAGCTGTCGGAGGCTGCTTGTTTCAGGACGGTGGAGCGGAGGCATCTGGCGGTGTAGCCCCCTTGGGCAGCGGGTGTCGATGGGTGCATTTGAAAGGAACACGCAAAATATTATAGGCGATGGTGTCCAATGGCAAGCTGGAAGCGGCAGGTAGAGGAATTGACAGTGCGAGGAATATGTATTGGTCATAGTAATTCAACATTGGTGAGCGCGGTGTCATCGCTGGTGCAGTCGATGGGGTGAAGGTGCGGAGAGCAGAGTGTATATTTGTCGGGTGATGCAACATGTACGGGATTTCCCGTACAGACATGCGTAGCCGATGATGGCAAAAGCATCCAAAAGAGAAACTGAGATGGGGCGGCGTTCCGACCTCGGCCAGCCGCCAGCAGAAAGCTGTCCCCAACGCTAGAAGCAGGTGATGTTGCATGATCCCACGCACAAGCGGTTCCCCCAGCCGGTTGGTCTTTCGCGCTGTGTTTTCGGCACTGGCGCTGCTCTTTTTCCTTGGCTTCGCCGCACCCGGCCATGCCCTCACTCCCGCCGAAATCGACGCAGGGGCCCGTGCAGCGCAGCGCATTCAGAACGAACAGCAGGAACGACTGCAACAGCAGATGCGCGAGGACGCCCTGCGCAGGGGACAGGCCGCGCCCCAGGAAATCCCGCAGGTAGAGGCTCCCAGCCTGCCAAGAACCGGCATTTGCCGCGACATCAAGGAGATCGCGCTCCTCGGCGTGAAGCTCTTGTCCGAGGGGGAGAAGCGCGCGCTTACAGCCCCGTACTTGAATCGCTGCCTGTACGCCGAGGACATAGAGAAGCTGCTGGCCGACATTCTCAAGGCATATATGGACAAGGGCTACGTGTCCGTGAGGCCCTACGTGCAGGCCCAGGACCTGACAGCTGGGCGTCTGGAGATCCTCATCGTCGAGGGCAGGGTTGAAGGGCTCATCCTTAAGGACAGCGGCGGCTGGTTCCGCGCCAACCTGGCCACAGCCTTCCCGTTCGTGTCAGGCAAACCGCTGAATCTGCGGGACATCGAGCAGGGGCTGGACCAGCTCAACCGCCTGGCCAGCAACAGCGCCACCATGGAGGTGAGCCCGGGCAGCGAGCCTGGCGCAAGCGTGGTGACCATTACAAACACGCCCAAGGTGCCGCTTTCCGTCTCCGGGACCGTGGACAACCTGGGCGGGCTGTCCACGGGTCGCCATCAGGGGGCGTACACCGTAAGCCTGGACAATCCTTTGGGGCTCAACGACTTCATCACTTACACCCATCGCAACAGCTTGTTCGAGTCCACCCGCCTGCGCGAGTCCATCTCCGACAGCTTTTTTTACTCTCTGCCCTTCGGCGCGTGGACCATGCAGCTTTCCTACAGCGCATCGGAGTACCACAGCCCGGTGACGACGTCCTCCACTACGCTGGTGGCGCGCGGCACCTCCGAGACCTTTCGGGCGGAGCTCAACTGGGTGGCCTACCGGGACCAGGACCAGAAGCTAACCGCCCTTGTCGCCATCAACAACAAGGCCACGCGCAACTACCTGGACGATCAGTTTCTGAGCGTCTCCAGCCGAAACCTGGCCATAGCCGATGCTGACCTGAACTGGCAGCGGCGCTTCTCGTGGCTTTTCACTAATCTGGGCCTGGGCTTCAGCAAGGGGCTGCGTCAGTTGGACGCCAAGGCGGACCCGAACGGCACCGGCGTCACGGCGCCACACGCCCAGGGCGCGAAGGTTCGCTACTCTGGCGGGGCCACCGTGCCCTTCAGCCTTTTCGGGCAGGAACTGGCCTTTTCCAGCCAGGCCACGGGCCAGTATGCCCTGGAGCCGCTTTATGGTTCTGAGCAGATAACCATCGGCAGCTTCTACACCGTGCGCGGGTTCAACCGCTACAGCCTCTCCGGCGATCGCGGCTGGTACGTGCGCAACGAGCTTTCCGCCACCCTGGGCAAGCTGCCCTTCACGGACATTTCCCCCAGGCCCTTCATCGGCTTTGACGGCGGACGCATCGAAGGCTTCAAAAACACCCGCAACGCGAACCTTACGGGCGTGGCGGGTGGCGTGCGTCTGGCGGGCAAACATATGACGGGTGAACTCTCCGCCGCAAAGTCTCTGTCCACGCCTGTGCTTATGCCGCACGAACCAGTGCAGTTCTCGGCTACAATGACCTTGAGCT
>JAVBYL010000060.1 GCA_030824035.1 Humidesulfovibrio sp. | reverse complement strand
GGTGCTTGTGTAACTCACAGTCTCTTTTTCACGCCGAACCGTGCCCCAGGCCCAGCGGGAAGGGGGCGCGCACGGCGCGGATTTGTTTTGCCCGCACACGAATTTTTGGAGTGTCCAAGAGTGTTCGATAGTTTGACCGACCGCCTTTCCGAAGCCTTCCGCAAAATGCGTGGCCAGGCCCGCTTGGATGAGAAGAACATCCAAGACGGCCTGCGCGAGGTGCGCCTGGCCCTGCTCGAGGCCGACGTCAACTTCAAGGTCGTGAAGGACTTTGTGGACCGCGTGCGCGAGAAGGCCCTGGGCGAGGATGTGCTCAAGAGCCTCACCCCCGGCCAGCAGCTGGTCAAGATCGTGCACGACGAGCTGGTGGAGCTGCTTGGCGGCGACCAGAAGGGCCTGGACCTGCGGATTAAGCCCGTCACCATCATGATGGTGGGCCTGCAGGGCTCCGGCAAAACCACCACGGCGAGCAAGCTGGCCAACCTGCTGCGCGGGAAGCACAAGCTGAAGCCCTACCTGGTTCCGGCGGACGTGTATCGCCCGGCCGCCATCGAGCAGCTGCACGTGCTGGCCAAGCAGCTGGGCGTGCCCGCCTACCCCAGCACCCCGGACATGAACCCCGTGGACATCTGCGCCGACGCCCTCGTCAAGGCCGCCGAGGCCGGGTGCGACGCCATATTGTTCGATACCGCGGGCCGCCTGCACGTGGACGAGACCCTCATGGAGGAGCTCTCGGCCATCAAGGCCAAGTGCAAGCCGCGCGAGATACTTTTCGTGGCCGATGCCATGACCGGCCAGGACGCCGTGACCGTGGCCGAGGCCTTTGACAAGCGCCTGGACATCACCGGCGTGGTGCTGACCAAGATGGACGGCGATGCGCGCGGCGGCGCGGCCCTGTCCATCAAGAGCGTCACGGGCAAGAGCCTGAAGTTCGTGGGCATGGGCGAGAAGCTCTCCGATCTGGAGGTCTTCCACCCCGACCGCGCGGCGCAGCGCATCTTGGGCATGGGCGACGTCATGACGCTCATCGAGAAGGCCCAGGGCACCATGGAGGCCGACGAGGCCGAAAAGCTCGCCGCCAAGATGCAGCAGGCCAAGTTCGACCTGGAGGACTTCCTGACCCAGATGCGCCGCATGCGCAAGATCGGGTCGCTGGAAAGCATCCTCAAGCTCGTTCCCGGCATGGGCGGCATGATGAAGAAGCTGGGCGACATGCAGGTTCCTGAAAAGGAGATCGGCAAGGCCGAGGCCATCATCAATTCCATGACCAAGAAGGAGCGCCGCGAGCCCTCGCTCATCAACCAGAGCCGCAAGGCGCGCATCGCCAAGGGCTGTGGCATGAAGGAGAGCGACGTGAGCGCGCTCCTCAAGAATTTCGAGCAGATGAACAAGATGATGCAACAGATGTTGGGCGGCGGCGGTAAAAATCCGCAAATGCCCAAGATGCCGAAGATCCCTGGCATGCCCGCAGGCTACACCCTCCCCGGCACCAAGGCCCCCGGCGCGCGCCCCGGCCAAATGCCGGGTCAGCTGCCCGGTGGCATGGCGGGGATGATGCCCAACGGCATGGCTCCCGGCATGGGCGGAATGCCCGGAATGCCCGAGGGCATGCCCGACATGGGCGGCGACGCCAAGAAGCAGCTTTCCAAAAAGACCCTGGCCGAACGCAAAAAGAAGAAGTTGAACAAGAAGCAGCGCAAAAAGCGCTGAGTTTTGACGAAACGGGGCACGCGGCGGACCGCTTGCCATTTATGAACAACCAGCATATCAACTCACTGTAGGGGGAAAGACATTATGGCTCTTACTATCCGACTGACCCGCATGGGCTGCAAGAAGCGTCCGTTCTACCGCCTGGTGGTGCTCGAGCGCGCCACTCGCCGCGACGGCCGTCCTCTGGAGTTCCTGGGACACTACAATCCCATGACCGACCCGGCCGAGATCGTCATCGACAAGGAAGGCTTCGAGAAGTGGGTCAAGCTGGGCGCCACGCCGAGCGACACCGTCCGCGCGCTCATGAAGCAGGCCTCCAAATAGCGTCTGAGCGAAGCTTACGGCGCTCAGGGGTTCTTTCCAACTCGCCGCCCGTGCACATTCATCTGGGGGGAACATCATGCTCAGAGACATGATCGAGTACATCGCGAAATCGCTGGTGGACAGCCCTGACGAGGTGAAGGTCACGGAAATCGAGGGCGAGCAGACCTCCGTGCTGGAGCTCAAGGTTGCCAAAGAGGACCTGGGCAAAGTCATCGGCAAGCAGGGACGCACGGCACGCGCCATGCGCACCCTTCTTGGCGCGGCCTCGTCCAAGGCCAAAAAGCGCGCCGTGCTCGAGATCATCGAATAACGCCATGGCCCGAACCGCCGCTCCGAAAAGCAGCGGCCTCGTGGCCGTTGGCAGGGTAACCAAGCCGCACGGCATCCGTGGGGAGTTCTGCGTGGAAAGCCACGCGGACTCCCCACTGCTTTTTGCCCCGGGCAAAACGGTGTTTCTGGCCCTGCCCGCGCCAGCAGGCAAAGGGGCCATCCCGCAGCGGCCCAAGCCCTATGAGGTTGCCACCCTGCGCGAGCACACCGGGCGCCTGCTGCTGACCCTCAAGGGCCTGGCCGACCGCACCTTCGCCGAGACCCTGCGCGGGGCCGAGGTGCTGGTGGCCGAGGCCGACCTGCCAGAGCCGGACGAGGGCGAGGTGTACCTGCACAGGCTGCTCGGCAGCCGGGTGCTCCTGGCCGACGACACCCTGGTGGGCGAGTTCGAGAGCATCCTTGACACTCCCGGCAACGACACCTGGGTCATCCGCGCGCCAAACGGGCGCGAGGTGCTGCTGCCCGCCGTGCCGGAGTTCGTGCTCAGCCTCGACGCCGACGCGGGCGAGATCCGCATCGACCCGCCGGAGGGGCTGCTGGAGCTGTACCTTTCCGAGCCGGTGCGCGCGGAGCATAAAGAGACGGCCCCCAAAAAGGCCGGCCCCAAAAAGCACGGCCCCAAGCCGCCGGAATCGAACTAGCCCGACCCCGTCGCCCCTGCGCCAAACGAGCCCGGCATTCCGGGCGGGAGGTTTTCGTCATGGTACGCCGCGACCCATTCCTTGCCGTTCTGGTGCTATGCATAAGCCTTGCGCTGCCCGCCCTGGCCAGCGCGGCGGATGCTCCGGCCAGCGACTCCGCCGCTGGGAGCGTGAAGAACATTTCCGGCCCGGCCACCGTGGCGCGCGGCGGGGCAGCCCCCATGGCCCTCAAGCGTGGCGACCGCATCTTCGAAAAGGACGTCCTCGTCACCGGCAAGGACGCCTCCCTGGGCCTCATCCTGCGCGACGACACCACCCTGGCCCTGGGCCCCGGCTCGCGGCTGGTGGTGGAGCGCTTCCTGTTCGAGCCCGCCAAGGGCAACCTGGCCCAGGTGCTGCGCATCACGCGCGGGTCCATGGCCACCGTGTCCGGCGAAATCGTCAAGCTCAACCCGAACGTGGCCCGCGTGGAAACCCCGCTCTACAGCATCGGCATACGCGGCACGCACTTTCTGCTGAACCTTGAGTCCACGGGCAAGGACGAGGAGGGCGCGCAATGAGCCCCTTTGCTCTGCCCCGTCGGACTGTGTCCCTGCGTTCTTTGCTGCTCGTTGCGGCCCTGCTGTTCGTGCTCGGCGGGTGCGGCAAGCCGCGCAACGTGGTGCAGCTGCTGCCGGACCCGAACGGCCATGTGGGTGTCGTCAGCGTCACCACCAAGGGTGGCAGCGCGGAGCTGACCCGTGCCGGGTGCGCCGTGCGTGTGGCCGACGCCAAGTCCGCCCCCACCCCGCCGGAGGACCTGACCGAGGCCGAGAGCGAGGCGCTGTTCGGCGCGGCCCGGCGCGCCATGCCGGAGCAGCCCGTGCGCTTCCTGCTGTACTTCGAAAGCGAATCCACAAAACTGGTGCCCGATTCCCTGCGCCAGCTGCCGGAGGTTGTGGCCGCCGCACGCGCCCGGAACTCCCTGGACATCTCCGTGGTGGGACACTCCGACCGCGCCGGTTCTGTGGAGTACAACATCGAGCTTTCCCGCCGCAGGGCGGCCTACGTGCGCACCCTGCTCGTCAAGGCGGGCATAGCGGCGGAGGGCATGGAGATCACCAGCCACGGCTCCGGCAACCCGCTGGTCCAGTCCACCAAGCCGCACGAGCCGCGCAATCGGCGCGTGGAAGTCACGGTGCGCTAGCCTCCGCAGGGGCTGCGCATCCCACGGCACGCATTCACATGGCCCGCGCTCCCGCAGCGCGTATCAGGCAAGCACAGCAAGGAGCAGACATGATCGTTCTTGACGGCAAAAAAACGGCGGCGGAAATCCGCACGGAGCTGGCCGCCAGCCTTCCCA
>JAVBYL010000207.1 GCA_030824035.1 Humidesulfovibrio sp. | reverse complement strand
GTGGAGCTGGCCAAGGCCGCCGGGGCCACCGTGCTGCTGCGCCGCTGGGAAGGGCCGGGGCCGCAGTTCCGCTTCGCCCTGGAGCACATCCGCGCCATGCGCCCCACGGTGGACTGGGTGGTGAGCCTGGACCAGGACGAGTCCCTTACCGACGAACTGGCCGCCAACATCCGGGAGGCCATCGCCAAAGACAGCGGCAAGGACGCCGCCAAGGAAACCAGCAACGTGGGCTACTGGGTTCCGCGCTCGTCCTATTATTTCGACCGCTTCATGCGCCACAGCGGCTGGTACCCGGACTACCTGCTGCGGCTGTTCCGGCCCGGCGGCATGGAGGTGCGTGTGAGCGGTGCGCACTACAGCTTCCACCCCCAGGGTCCCACGGGCAAGCTGGCCGGGGACATCATCCACTTTCCCTACCGCAATTTCCGCGAGCACCTGGACAAGATCAATTCCTACGCCCAACAGGGCGCGGACGACCTGCGCGCCAAGGGCCGCAGCGGGGGCGTGCTGCGCGGGATCATCCACGGTCTGGCGCGCTTCGCCAAGCTGTATCTGCTCAAGCTGGGCCTGCTGGATGGCCGGGCCGGGTTCATCAACGCCGTGCACGGGGCGTTTTACGCCTTCCTCAAATACGTTCGCCTGGAAGAGCGCGGCGAGTGGGGGCCCAAGCCTTGAAGATCGCCGTTGCGGTGAGCGGCGGGGCGGACAGCCTGGCCTCGCTCTTGGCGCTTGGCGAGGCGGGGCACGAGGTGCTGGCACTGCACGGGGTGTTTTTGCCGGAGGACGACGGCCGCGCCGTGGCCGGGCTCATGCTCTCCTGCGCGCGCCTGGGCGTGCCCCTGCACTGCGTGGACCTGAGCCAGGAGTTTGAGCGCCGAGTGGTGGCGCCCTTTGTGCGCGAGTACCTGGAGGGCCACACGCCCAACCCCTGCGCCCGCTGCAACGCGGCCGTGAAGTTCGGCCTGCTGCTGGACCGGGCCCTCAGCTTCGGGGCCGATGCCTTGGCCACCGGGCACTACGCCAGCGCCGGGGAGCACCCGGCATATGGCTGGGCCTTGTCACGCGGGGTGGACCCGGTGAAGGACCAGAGCTATTTTCTTTCCCTGGTGCCACGGGAGCGGCTGGAAAAGGCGGTGTTCCCGCTGGCGGCGGCGCATAAGGCCGAGGTCCGCGCCGGTTTGGACGCGCGCGGCGAGGTCCCCCCCTTGCCGGAGGAGAGCCAGGAGATCTGCTTTGTGCCGGGCGACGACTACCGGGCGTTTTTGGCAAGCCGCGCGGCGGACTTTCCTGGTGGCGCGCTGCCGGGCGGCGGGCCCGCCGTGTTGCCAAACGGCCAGCAGGTGGGCACGCACAACGGCTTGTGGCGCTACACCATCGGCCAGCGCCGGGGCCTGGGCATAGCCCATGCGGAGCCGCTGTACGTGCTGGACAAGGACATGGCTCGCAACACGCTGCTGGTGGCCCCAGGCGAGGCCCTGCTGGTGGAGTCCTGCGTGGCGGGCGAGGTGAATATTTTGGTGGACCCGGCCCTGTGGCCGCAGGCGGTGCTGGTGCAAACGCGCTACCGCGAGCGCGCCAAGCCCGCGCGGGTGAGCCTTGCCGGGGGCGTGCTCTCGGTGCGCTTCGACCAGCGGCAGGTGCGCCCGGCGCCGGGCCAGGTGGCCACGGTGTACGATGCCTCCGGCGTTGTGCTTGCCGGGGCCGTGGTCGCAAACTCCCTGTAAGCCCGCGTCGTTGTGTCGACCGAGCCTAGTTCCGGATGAACCCCGTCTCTATTTCCCACTTGCGCTGTTCCTTGATGCCCTGCTCCAGCGCTTCTTGAAGGCTGCGGATGGCCTCCAGCGGCGGGGCTTCCGGGTGCTTGCGCAGGCGCTTGGCCTCCTCCCGCACGTAGGTCTGATGATAGAACTTTCCCGGCCAGCGGTACTGCTCCAGCAGGTCCAGGCCCGCCTCCCGGTCGCCCTTGCCAAGGTGGGACAGGCCCAGGTAGAACAGGGCGTTGGGTTCGCCGGGCGCGCGTTGCAGAATGTCCTGGAACACGGCCTCGGCCTGTGGGTAGGCTTTCATCTCAAAGTAGGTGACACCGACGCGCTGGCGCAGGGGCAGGGACTCCGGCTCCTTGGCCAGGGCCTCGTTATACAGGGCCAGGGCCTGGGTGTAATCGCCACTGCTGAGAGCCATGCTGCCGCGCACATCCGGGCCGCACCCTGCGATGAGGGCGATGAGGGCGGCCAGGCTGACCAGAACGGCGCAGAACAGAACACGGGCGAAGGCGGTTGCGCGCATATGGGGGCCTCCAGGTTTCGGGCATCCTCGCCCAACCGCGGCGCATAATCCAGGACAAACCGTTGGGCATGCAGGAATTCCACGTGCAGAAATTTCACGTATCGACCCTTGGCTGCAAAATCAACCAGTACGAGTCCGAGGCCGTGGCCGAGGCCTGGCGGGCGGGCGGCCTGGTGGAGTGCGACGCGCCGGAGCAGGCCCAGGTGCTGCTGGTGAACTCCTGCGCCGTGACCAACCGCGCGGTGAGCGACCTGCGCGCCACGGTGCGCCGCCTGCGCAAGGGCAACCCCACTGCGCGCATTGTGGTGACCGGCTGCGCGGCCCAGGTGCTGCGCGAGGAACTTTCCGCCATGCCCGAGGTGGACGTGGTGGTTCCCCAGGACCGCAAGCCCGAGCTGCTGGTGGGTTCGTTCATGACGGGCTCGTATATGGCCAACTCGCTTATAAATTTGCGGCCCGCCCCATCGCTGGCTCCCTCGCCCACCCCAGACGCCGGGGCACAGCCCTTTCCGCCCTTTGAGATCCGCCGCTTTCGCCGCGCCAGAGCGGTGGTGAAGGTGCAGGACGGCTGCTCCCACCGCTGCACGTACTGCATTGTGCCGCTGACGCGCGGGCCGAGCGTGAGCCGCGCGCCGGAGGAGGCCATGGCCGAAATGCGGCGGCTGTTCGAGGCCGGGTACCGCGAGCTGGTGGTTTCCGGCGTGAATCTGCGGCAGTACGGGCGCGACCTGTCCGCGCCGCTGGACTTTTGGGACTTGCTGGCCCGCGTGCAGGCCGAGCTGGGGCCGGAGTGGGGCGGGCGTGCGCGCCTGCGCCTGAGCTCCGTGGAGCCGGGGCAGCTGGATGCCAAGGCCCTGGACGTGCTGGGCGCCTCCACGCTGGTGGCCCCGCACCTGCACCTTTCCCTGCAAAGCGGCGACCCGGAGGTGCTGCGGCGCATGGGGCGCGGGCATTACCGCCCCGCGCAGGTGCTGGACTTCCTGGCCGGGCTGAGCGGCATCTGGCCGCGCCTTGGTCTTGGGGCGGATATCCTTACCGGCTTCCCCGGCGAGACCGAGGCCCAGTTCGAGAACACCTGCGCCTTCTGCCGCGAGCTGCCGCTCACCTACGCCCATGTGTTTCCCTATTCGCCCCGGCCCGGCACCCCCGCCGCCGGATTAAAGGACAGCCTGCTGAAGGCTGAGCGCACCGCGCGGGCCGCCAAGCTGCGCGGCATCGCCGAGGCCAAGAAGCGCGCCTTTGCCAAAACCCTGGCCGCACAGCCGCTGCTGACGGTGCTGTTGGAAAAGGCCGAGGGCGATACAACGGCAAAAACCGGCGAAGGGGTGGGCGTGTGCGAATACTACACCTCCTGCCTGGTGCGCGCCTCCAGCGAAGTGCGCGCCCCTAGCCAAGTGCGTGCCACGCGCGCGGGCGGCGCCCCCCTCGCGCCGGGGCGGCTGGTGGCCATGCGGCCCGTGGGCGTGGAGGGCGGCAAGGTCGTCGGTGACGTTGTCAGCGATATTTTTTGCGGAGACGGCGCGTGAGCACCCCCCAGGAGCCGCGTCCCGGCAAGCTGGTGCTCTCCGTGCTGGCCGCCGCGGACTGGTGGGAGCTGGCCTGGCCGGCCTACCGCACGGAGCTGGTGGAGCGCCATGGCCCGGTGGATTACGAAACTCCACCCCTGCCCTTCGACCACACCGCCTATTATGACGTGGAACTGGGCGCACCGGAGTGCGGAGCGCTCTCGCGCCGGTTGCTGGGCTTTGCTCGGCCCGTGCCCCTGGACGGCCTGGTGGACGTGAAGCTGGCCACCAACGCCGATGAGCGGGCCCAGGCCCGGCCCGGGGGCCAGCGCCGGGTGAACCTCGACCCCGGCCTGCTCACCCTGGAGCGGCTCATCCTGGCCTCTGGCAAGAATTTTACGCACCGGGTGTACCTGGGCCGGGGCATCTGGGCCGATCTCACCCTCATATACAACAAGAAGACGGGGTGGGTGGTGCTGCCCTGGACCTTCCCCGACTACGCCACGGAAGAAATGAAACGGCGCTTGACGGAACTGCGCGCGCTGTACAAAACAACGGAAGAACACGC
>JAVBYL010000239.1 GCA_030824035.1 Humidesulfovibrio sp. | reverse complement strand
CCCCCCGGCTGCGGCCTGCGTTGCTACTGCTTGGCCGCCGGTGCTGCGGCCGGTGTGGCTGGAACAGCAGCCGCCGGTGTTGTCGCCGCAGATGTCGCCGCAGATGTCGCCGCAGATGTCGCAGGCGCGGCGGGCGTGCCGACGACGGGCATGCCGGAGCGCACCTTCTGCCAGCCGTCCACAATGACCGTCTCGCCGCTGGCCAGGCCCTTGAGCACCACGTAGTTCACGTCCAGGCGCGGCCCAAGCTCCACGGCGCGGCTCTGGGCCGTGCCGTCCTTGTCCACCACAAACACGAACTTCGCGCCCTGGATGTCGGAAACGGCCTGCTCGCTCACCAGGGTGGCGTTCTCGGCCATGCCCAGGTCCAGGCGCACCTTGGCGAACAATCCCGGCTTGATGAGCCCATCCGGGTTGGGGAACACGGCGCGCAGGGGCAGGGTGCCGGTGCTGGTGTCGATGGCGCGCTCCGCCATGTCCACCACGCCGCCGTGGGGGTACTCGCCGCCATCGGCCAGCACCACCGTGGCGGTGATGGGCTTGGGCGGCAGGCCCTTGGCCTTGGCCGCCAGCATCTCCTTGGTGGCCACCAGGTAGTCGCGCTCGCTCACGCTGAAGTTGACGTAGAAATTGTCCGTGGTGGAGATGGTGGCCAGCAGGCTGTTGTCGCCGGGGCCCACCAGCGCGCCCACCTTGAACTTGCTGGTGCCGATGCGCCCGGACTGCGGGGCGGTGATGCGCGTGTAGCCCAGGGTGGTGCGGGCCTCCTGGGCGGTGGCGCCCGTGGCGGCCAGGTCGGCTGCCAGCTGGCGCTCGTTGGTCACCCGCGCATCGTACTCCTGCTGGCTCACCGCGCCCTGCTTCACCAAAATTTCAAAGCGCGCGCGCTCCTTGCGGGCGTTGTCCAGCAGGGCCCGGGCGCGCTGCACATCGGCCCCGCTCTTGGCCAGGGCGGTCTGCTGCTCCACGGGGTCGATGACGAAGAGCAGATCCCCGGCCTTCACCATGGAGCCCTCCTGGAAGGCTATCTGTTTCAGGATGCCCTGGACGCGCGCGCGGATTTCCACCGTGGAGGCGGAGTCCGTGCGGCCCGTGAACTCGCCGGTGATGGGCAGGGTCTTCACCTGCACCACCTGGGTGGTCACGGCCACGGGCTCGCCCTGGCCCTTGCCGTCCTTGTCGCCGCCGCAGGCGGCAAGCAGGGCCAGCGCCGCGCAGAGCGGCAAAAGCGCCTTGCGGGGGGAAAGCGTCCGGAATCGCGGGAATCGCGGAAATGGCCGGAAAAGAAAGTTCGGCTGCGTCATAATCCCTTCCTGGGTTCCTTGCTGGGTTCCATCTTGGGCTTAGGGCAAAGAGCGGTTCGGCAGGCCCTGCGCGGGGCGTCTCAATTCCTCAACTGCGTAGCGCGCCGTGAGTATTAAATCAAGCATGCTACGGTAAACTTTCACTCCCGCGCACATTCCGCCTTCGCGCACCCCTTTGCGCCCCTCTTTGCGCACGGGCCCTTTGCACCGGCATTTGCGGCTGCGCGGGCACGGGCGCACCGGGCACTTGAAATCCCCGCGCCTCCGGCCTAGAGTCGCCCTCCGCGACAACAAACCAACGCCCAAGGAGGGCCTCCCCATGCCTCAGTTTGCAGAGCGCATCAGCGGCGCCAAGCGCTCCTTCATCCGCGAAATCCTGAAGGTCACCGCCGACCCGCAGGTCATCTCCTTCGCCGGGGGCCTGCCCAATCCGGCCTCCTTCCCCGTGGCCGAGATCGCCGAGGCCGCCGCCAAGGTCATTGGGGAATCCGGCGCCAGCGCCCTGCAATACTCCACCACCGAGGGCTACAAGCCCCTGCGCCAGTGGATCGCCGCGCGCTACAAGGCGCGCAAGGGCATGGACGTGAACCCCGACGACATCCTCATCACCACCGGCTCCCAGCAGGCCCTGGACCTGGTGGCCAAAATCATCGTCAACGCGGGCGACCCCGTGGTCATTGAGCGGCCCGGCTACCTGGGCGCCATCCAGGCCCTCAGCATCTTCCGGCCCGACTGGCGCTCCGTGGAGCTCATGGACGACGGCCCGGACCTGGACGCCCTGGACGCCGCCCTGGCCGGGGCCAAGCTGTTCTACGCGGTCACGAGCTTCCAGAACCCCTCCGGCCTTTCCTACTCCGCCGCCAAGCGCGCCGCCGTGGCGGAGCTGCTGCGCAAGCACGACGCCTTCTTTTTGGAGGACGACCCCTACGGCGAGCTGCGCTTCTCCGGCCAGGACCTGCCGCCCGTGTATGCCCAGCGGCCGGAGAACTCCATGCTCCTCGGCACCTTCTCCAAAATCGCCGCGCCGGGCTTCCGCCTGGGCTGGGTTGTGGCCCAGGGCGAGATCATGGAACGCCTCGTCATCGCCAAGCAGGCGGCGGACCTGCACACCGGCTCCCTGGACCAGATGCTTGTGCACCGCTTTCTGCAGGACAACGACTTCGAGGCCCATGTGCTGCGCATCCGCAAGCTCTACGGCGACCAGTGCCGCGCCATGCAGGAGGCCATCGCCCTGCACTTTCCCAAGGACGTGCACGTGACGGCCCCGGAGGGCGGCATGTTCCTGTGGGCCACGCTGCCGCAGGGCATGGACTCCATGGACCTGCTGAAGCGCGCCGTGGAGTGCAAGGTGGCCTTCGTCCCCGGCGAGGCCTTCCACGTGGACGGCACCGGCGGCAACACCCTGCGCCTGAACTATTCCAACGCCGACAAGGACACCATCCACGAGGGCATCCGCCGCTTGGCCGACTGCATGCGCGCCTGCCTGAAGGGCTAGAACCACACCGGGGCCGTCTTGCCGCGCGCGGGGCGGCCCTTCTTTTTCCACCAGGGAGACGACATGCGACAGACTTTGCAGGACCAGGAACGCTTGTGCGGCGTGGACGAGGCAATGGCGGACATCCTGGCCCGCCGCCCGGCCCTGGAGGACATCGCCACCTCCTACTCCCTGCTGCTCAAGGCCCGGCTTGCGGCCCAGGCCGCCCTGCCCGGCACCTCCCTACTGGACGCGGCAGCCATCACCGCCGCCCAGGCGAACATGGCCAGCGGCAGGCCCCTGCTCGACGGACTTTTTGAGACCCTGGCCACCCCCGCGCCGGAGCTGCTGACGCGCTTCCGCGCTGCGGCGGGGCACATGCTGCCCGCTGCGGCCCAGGCCTTCCCCAACCTCGCCGCGGACCTGGCGCGTGTGGCCGTGCGCCTGGCGGACACCAGCGCGGCGCAAGACACCGGCGACAGCCTGGCCGCCGAGCTCCTGGCCGCCATAGGCCCGGAGCCGGACCCGGCCACCACGACAACCAAGGGCACCAAGGCCGGCCAGCGCACCGAACAGCGCACCGAACAGCGCACCATGGAAGCCCTCGCCGCCGCCCTGGACCTCCCCGGCCCGGCTCTGCACATGGCCACCACGGAAACCCTCATGGCCGTGCTCGCCCACGAGGCCACCCTGCTGGGCAGGCATGTCGACCAGGGAGCCTGGCAGCGCGGCTACTGCCCCGTGTGCGGCGGCGGCCCGGATGTGGGCCTGTTGGCGACAGAGCCCCAGGCAGGCACGCTCTGGCTGCATTGCGGCCAGTGCTCCGCCCTGTGGAGCTTCCCCGGCATGCGCTGCCCCGCCTGCGACTGCGTGGACCCCACGCGCCTGGAGGTGCTGCGCGCCGAGGACGACACCGCTGCCGCCCACGAGGGCGCGCCCTGCTGCCGCGACTGCCGCACCTACTACCCGGCGGTGAAGCTGGCCGAGCTCGCCGGGCGCATCAACCTGGAGATGCTGCCCATAGGCCTGCTGCACCTGGACCTGCTGGCCCAGGAACGCGGGCTGACCCCGGTGGCCCCCTCCCCCTGGAACACCCTGGCCTGAAGATGACCCCGGCCAGTTCCGCCCACGAGGTTGACGCCTCCTCGCTGTTATGTCATTTGGGGCATAACAAAGCACATGCACAGCGAGGTCGCCATGAAACGGGAACACAGCGCACCATGCGGAAACGACGCACGGCCCGGCAACTCCGCCGCCACCCATTGCCTGCCCTTTTGCGGCCTGGGCGCGGAGCGGCACATCACGAACAAGGCCGCCCGTTGCGGCTCGGTGCTGCGCGAGCAAACGCGCCCCAGCCAAGGCAATGCAGAGGATGTGCTGACGGGCTCCTAGCCGCCTGGGCATCCTCGCCGACCACTCCACAGGCATCCCCCCAACGCGCCTCCCATGCCGCCCGGCAGGCGTTCTGTTCGCGCCCGCGTGCCTTGTGCGCGCTGGCGCGGACCTGTTTGCATGCCCCGGCGCACCAGCAAGGAAAGATGACGTGCCCCACCCCCTAGACCTCGCCGACCTGTTCCCCACC
>JAVBYL010000221.1 GCA_030824035.1 Humidesulfovibrio sp. | reverse complement strand
TCCATCGACTACTGCGTCATCAAGATCCCGCGCTTCACCTTTGAAAAGTTCCCCGGCAGCGAGGACTACCTGACCACCGCCATGAAGAGCGTGGGCGAGACCATGGCCATTGGCCGCACCTTCAAGGAGGCGCTGCAAAAGGGCCTGCGCTCCCTGGAAGTGGGCATGCCCGGCCTGGGCAAAAAGTTCGAGACCTGCCCCCTGGAGACCGACGAGCTCATGCGCCTGCTGCGCAAGCCCAACTCCGCGCGCATCTTCGCCGTGCGCAACGCCATGCGCTGCGGCATGAGCATCAAGCAGGTGCACGAGGCCACCTTCATCGACCCCTGGTTCCTGCGCCAAATCAGGGACATCCTGATTCTTGAGGAGGAGCTGAAGGACTTCGGGCTCAAGCAGCCCATCAGCGCCGAAAACGCCGCCCTGCCCGCCCTGCTGAGGAAGGCCAAGGAATACGGCTACTCCGACAAGCAGCTCGCCGTGCTCTGGAACCAGAGCGAGATAGGCCTGCGCGCCCTGCGCAAGAGCTTGGGCATCACCCCCACCTACTACCTGGTGGACACCTGCGCCGCGGAATTCGAGGCCTACACCCCGTACTATTATTCCACCTACGAGACCGGCAGCGAGATTGAGAGCAAGCCGGTGAAGAAGGTCGTCATCCTGGGCGGCGGGCCCAACCGCATCGGCCAGGGCATCGAGTTCGACTACTGCTGCTGCCACTCCTCCTTCGCGCTGCGCGAGATGGGCATCCAGTCCATCATGGTGAACTCCAACCCCGAGACCGTGAGCACGGACTACGACACCTCCGACCGCCTGTTCTTCGAGCCGGTCACCTTCGAGGACGTGCTGAACATCGTGGAGTTTGAGAACCCGGACGGCGTCATCGTGCAGTTTGGCGGGCAAACCCCGCTGAACCTGGCCGTGGCCCTCAAGAAGGCCGGCGTGAAGCTCATCGGCACCCCGCCGGAAAGCATCGACCGCGCCGAGGACCGCGAGCTGTTCTGCGCGCTCATCCGCAAGCTGCACCTGAAGCAGCCAGCCAGCGGCACGGCCATGACGCTCACCCAGGCCGCCGAGATCAAGGACAGCCTGGGCTACCCGCTGGTGCTGCGCCCCTCCTACGTGCTGGGCGGCCGCGGCATGGAAATCGTCTACGACGACGAGGAGTTCAACAACTACTTCCGCAAGGCCTCCATCATCTCCCCGGAGCACCCCATCCTCATCGACAAGTTCCTTGAGAACGCCATCGAGGTGGACGCGGACGCGCTCTCCGACGGAGAGGAGACCTACATCGGCGGCATCATGGAGCACATCGAGGAGGCCGGCATCCACTCCGGTGACTCCGCCTGCGTGCTGCCCCCGCACACCATCGCCCCGGAGCTGGTGGCCGAGATAGAGCGCCAGACCAAGGAGCTCGCCAAGGAGCTGGGCGTGGTGGGCCTGATGAACATCCAGTTCGCCATCAAGGACGGCGAGGTGTACATCCTTGAGGTCAACCCCCGCGCCTCGCGCACGGTTCCCTTCGTCTCCAAGGCCACGGGCGTGCCCCTGGCCAAGCTGGCCACGCGCGTCATGCTGGGCGAGAAGCTGAAGGACCTGAACCCCTGGGGCATGCGCAAGAAGGGCTACGTCTCCGTGAAGGAGTCCGTGTTCCCCTTCAACCGCTTCCCCGGCGTGGACATCCTGCTCGGACCCGAGATGCGCTCCACCGGCGAGGTCATGGGCATCGACAAGAGCTTCGGCCTGGCCTTCATGAAGGGCCAGCTGGCCGCGGGCCAGTGCCTGCCGGAAAAGGGCACGGTGTTCATCTCCGTGAACGACCGCGACAAGGCGCTCATCACCCCCGTGGGCCAAGCCTTCGCCGACCTGGGCTTCAAGATCGTGGCCACCGGCGGCACGGCGGACCACCTGAGCAGCCAGGGCGTCACCGTGGAGCGCGTGCTCAAGGTCAACGAGGGCCGCCCGAACATTGTGGACCTCATCAAGAACCACGCCATCGACCTGCTCATCAACACCCCCTCCGGCAAGCGGACGGTGAATGATTCCAAGGAGATCAGGCAGACTGCGCTCTTGTACGGCGTGCCGTACACCACCACCGTGGCCGGAGCAAAGGCCATGGCCCAGGCCATTTTGGAAGAGCGCGGACAAGGGCTTGGCGTCTGCTGCATTCAGGACTATTACGAAAAGCAGTAGGCACGCGCCATAAGCAAGAACACGGGTACCGGGGGCGTTGGCGTCCCCGGTGCCATGCTTTTTTCCAGGAGACAACACCAGGGCCGGGCATCACTCTCCCCGGCCAGGGCCACACCCCAGGGCAGCACCCGGGACCATCCCAGGACAAGGACACCATGAAACGCGAATACTGCGGACTCTTTGGCATCTATGGCCACCCAGAGGCCGCTCGCATGACCTACTTCGGCCTGTACGCCCTCCAGCACCGGGGGCAAGAGTCCGCTGGCATCGTCACCTGGGACGGCTCCACCATCCGCGAGCAGCGGGGCATGGGCCTGGTGCACGAGGTGTTCAACGAACGCCACCTGGGCAAGGAGCTCAAGGGCAATGTGGCCGTGGGGCACATCCGTTACTCCACCACGGGCGTCTCGCTCATCCGCAACGCCCAGCCCTTCCTGGTGCGCTTCAAGGACATGCACCTCGCCGTGGCCCACAACGGCAATCTGGTGAACACCCTGGAGCTGCGGCACGAGTTGGAAAACGAAGGCTCCATCTTCCAGACCACCATGGACACGGAAGTCTTTGTGCACCTCATCGCCAAGCACATGAACGGCAGCACCATCGAAGAGGCCATCGTCAAGGCCTGCGCGCGCATCAAGGGCGCGTATTCGCTGCTCATCCTGGTCAACAACAAGCTCATAGCCCTGCGCGACCCCCACGGCCTGCGCCCCCTGGCCCTGGGCAGGCTGAACGACAACTACGTCTTCGCCTCCGAAACCTGCGCCTTCGACCTCATCGAGGCCGAGTACATGCGCCAGGTGGAGCCGGGCGAGATGATCGTGGTGGAGGGCGGCAGGCTCACCAGCATGCGCCTCACCGACGTTCCCACGCCCAAGCGCCAGTGCATCTTCGAGCTCATCTACTTCGCCCGGCCCGACTCCCTGGTGTTCGACGAGGGCGTGTATGAGCGGCGCAAGGCCATGGGCGCCACCCTGGCGCGGGAGGCCCCGGTGGACGCAGACTTCGTCATGCCCTTCCCCGACTCCGGCAACTACGCCGCCGTGGGCTACTCCCAGGAGTCCGGCCTGCCGCTGGAGCTGGCCATGATCCGCAACCACTACGTGGGCCGCACCTTCATCCAGCCAAGCCAAGACATGCGCAACTTCAGCGTCCGCGTGAAGCTGAACCCCGTGCGCAGCATGATCGAAGGCAAGCGCATCCTCATCGTGGAAGACTCCATAGTGCGCGGAACCACCATCCGCACCCGCGTGAAGAAGCTGCGCGAACTGGGCGCCCGCGAGATCCACATGCGCGTTTCCTGCCCGGCCATCCGCTTCCCCTGCTTCTACGGCATCGACTTCTCCAGCAAGGGCGAGCTCATCGCCGCCAACAACCCCGTGGCCGACATCGCCCGGTTCATCGGCCTGGACAGCCTGCACTACCTGTCCATCCCCGGCCTGCTGGACTCCGTCACCGAGAAGAACGCCCACTGCCTGGCCTGTTTCGACGGCAACTACCCCATCCCCCCCTGCGACCACCAGGGCAAGCTGTGCCTGGAGGCCGAGAGCAAGGTAACCGGCTAGGAGGCACGCCGTGGCGGATACGGAACGCAACGCTTGCAACGGCCAGGAGCCTCCGGAGGGGGGCTGGCTGGAGTTGGCCCGCGAGGTGCTCGACATAGAGATAGAGGGCCTTGCGGCGGTGCGCGGGCAGCTCAACGGCGGCTTCACCGAGTCGCTCATGTGTCTGGCCGCCTGCACGGGCCGCGTGGTTGTGGCGGGCATCGGCAAGTCCGGGCTGGTGGGCCGCAAAATCGCGGCCACACTCTCCAGCACGGGCACGCCCTCGTTCTTCCTGCACCCTGTGGAGGGCGCCCACGGCGACCTCGGCATGATCCGCAAGGAGGACGTTGTCCTGGCCCTCTCGAACAGCGGCGAAACCGACGAGCTGAACAACCTGCTCCCGGCGCTGAAGAGCATCGGCGTCACCATTGTGGGGCTGACCTCCGGCGCGGACTCCACCCTGGCCAGATTGGCCGACATGGTCATCGAGGTGCGCGTGCCGCGCGAGGCCTGCCCCATGAACCTGGCCCCCACGGCAAGCACCACGGCGGCCCTGGCCGTGGGCGACGCCCTGGCCGTGTGCCTCATGCGCATCAAGAACTTCGGCACCGGCGACTTCAAGCGCGTGCA
>JAVBYL010000065.1 GCA_030824035.1 Humidesulfovibrio sp. | reverse complement strand
AGGAAGCTGACGGACATCTTTTCCGTGGTGGGCGCGGGGCGGGCGCAGGCGGCACAGGCCAGAATCAAGGCTGCCAAAAGGGCCAAACGGGACGCGGCCAACAGGGATAAACGGGGCGCGCCCCGGCCCCTGCGAAGGGCAGGGACCAGGGCGCGGGTTGTGCAATAAGCGGGCATGAAGCCTCCGGTTGCGGGCAAGGGCGCCGGGCTAATCCCAGTTGCGCTTGTCCTCGATGGGCTTGATCTGCGGAGGCAGGGTGCCCGGGGCCAGGATCTTGAGCGTGGGGCGCAGCTTGATCTTCTCGCGGAAGGTGTGCAGCAGCTCCTCCTCGCGCTTGAACGCGCCGGACTCGATGGACAGCACCATCTCATCGATGCCGCCGGGGTTGGTGACCTCGATCTGCCAACGCTTGATGTCCTCGAACTTGCTCATGACCTGCTCCACCTGGTGCGGGTACACGAACATGCCCTTGATGCGGGCGGTGGTGTCGACGCGGCCCACGATGTTGCCCAGGCGCGGGCTGGTGCGGCCGCACTGGCAGGGCGCGCGGTCGATGTAGCCCAGGTCGCCGGTGGCCAGGCGGATGAGCGGGTAGGTCTTGTTGAAGGCCGTCACCACGATCTCGCCCACCTCGCCGTCCTTGAGCGGAATGCCCGTGTCCGGGTGGCAGATTTCCACAAAGGCGCGGTTGCTCAGGTGCAGGCCGCACTTGTGGAAGCACTCGTAGCCGATGCAACCCACGTCCGCCGTGCCGTAGCCCTGGCGCATCACGCAGTCGAACTTCTTCTCCAGGGTGGTGCGCAGCTTCTCGGAGAACTTTTCCCCGGTGACGAAGGCCACCTCCATGAACAGGTCCTTGCGCAGGGAGAGGCCGATTTCCTCCGCCTTCTGGGCCAGGTGCAGCAGGTAGCTGGGCGTGCCGATGTAGCCGGTGACGCGCAGCTTCTGCATGATGTCCAGCTGGCTGGCCGTGTTGCCGGGGCCGGCGGGAATAACCGCGCAGCCCAGGTTCTTCAGCGGCTCCTCAAACATCAGTCCAGCCGGGGCCATGTGGTACGGCAGGGTGATCTGGGCCACGTCGCCGGGGCGGAAACCCACGGCGTAGAAGCCTTCGGTCCAACCCCAGTAGTCGTCCATGCGGTCTTCGGGATCAAAAATGGGGCCGGGCGACAGGAACACGCGGCGCAGCTCGCCCAGGTCCTTGGTCAGCAGGCCGCCCAGGCGCGGGCCCATGCTCTGCAAAAAGATGAGTTCCTTTTTCTTCAGGATGGGGATGTGCTTCAAGTCCGCCAGGGTCTTGAACTTGTCCACGTTGAACTGGGCGCGGTCGAAGCGCTTCTTCACATCCTCGGAATAGCGGTAGGCATAGGAGAGCAAATCTTTGAGCTGGAGCTGGTAATATTGGCGGCGCTCGGAATCGTCGAGCACCTCGCGACGGCTGTAGATGCCTTCGGTACGGTCCTTGCGGGTCATAGGCAAAATCCTCCTGAAAACACGATGCGCCGAAGTAGGAAATTTTCGGCACTATTCTGCGAATAGGGCATCCTACACAATTGTGGGACAAAAAGCAAGGGTGGGCGGCGTTCCTGGCGAGCCAACACCAGGCGGGCAAAGCCTACGACGGCCAGAACAGCCAGACGATGGGCGCCAGGGCCAGCCGGTACCAGGCGAAGGGGCGCAGGGTCATGTTCTGCAACAGCGTGATGAAGCCCTTGACCGCAAGCCAGCCGAACACGAAGGACGCCACGAAGCCGATGGCCAAAAACGAGACGTCCCCGGCCTCGAACAACCGCCAGCTTTTGAGCAGATCGTAGCCCACGGCGGCGCACATGACGGGCACTGCGGCCAAAAAGGAGTACTCGGCGGCGGTCTTGCGGTCCACGTTCAGCAGCATGCCGCCCATGATGGTGGCCCCGGCGCGGGAAAAGCCCGGCCACAGCGACAGGCACTGGAACAGCCCGATGCCCAGGGCCAGGCGCGGGGACAGGGCGTCGAGGGTGGCGGCTTGGGTGGCGCGGCGGGCGCGCTTGGCACGGGCCTCCACGAACAGGATCATCACCGCCCCCACAAACAGCGCAAGGGCCACGGTCTTGGGGCCGAAAAGATGGTCCTTGATGGCCCGGTGCGTCAGGAAGCCCAGGATGAGCGCGGGCAGACTGGTGAGGAAGAGCAGCAGCACGCCGCGCGGGCCGGAAAAAGGCCGGGAGGGGTTGGCGCGCAGCAGGCCGACGAAGCGCTCCCGGTACAGCAGCACCACGGCCAGAATGGCCCCGAGCTGGATGGCGATGTCGAAGGTGTCGGCCTTGGGGCCGGTGAAGTCGAGAAGGTGCCCGGCCAGAATGAGGTGGCCGGTGCTCGAGACGGGCAGAAATTCGGTAAGGCCTTCCACAAGGCCCATAATGACGGCGATGTACCAGGGTGCCATGGACGGGGGGGTTCTCCTTGCGCGGAACTGGGGTGCTTGATCGGTGACGCCGCGCAGGGCGATGACGTCAGGCTGGGAGGGTCATTACGGCCAAGGACATTAACGCCGATGAGCCCTGAACAAAAGAGTTGTGCGCCGTTCCCGGTTTCCCCGGTGGGCTCCTGTCCGCGCTGGGCGGGACGTGGGAGGTCTTTGTTACGGCGCACTTTCCATTTTTGTGCGGGTGGCGGCTCGATCCGCCAGATTTTTCAGCCTGCTGCACATCGGTGCTGCTACCCTCCGTTTGCGTTGCCGGTCATATGTTGTGGAGCCACCGGCCCTTGCGGCCTTCGCCCTTCCCGCTGCCCCTTGGCTCAACGCCCCGGCTGCGGCTGGCCTTCGACTGGTCCCTTACAGCTTCAAGGTAAGCATCGCGCGCGCGTTGTAAAGGCCCCACCCCGTGAAATATTGACTTTCCCACCGCCCCGGCGCACCATCGGGCCATGAGCCTGTCGCTGGCCTTCATCGAACAGATAGCCGAGGAGCGCATCCGCGCGGCCCAGGAGAACGGCGCCTTCGACGACCTGCCAGGGCGCGGAAAGCCGCTGGACCAGGACGACGACGCCCACGTGCCGCCGGAACTGCGCATGGCTTGGCGCGTGCTCAAAAACGCCGGGTGCCTGCCCCCGGAGCTGGAGGCCGAGCGCGAGATCAACACCGCCATCGAGCTGCTTTCCGCCATGACCGACGAGGGCGAGCGCTACCGGCAGATGCAGCGGCTGAACCTCATGATCACCCGGCTGAACGAAACGCGCCGCCGCCCCGTGCGGCTGGAGGCCCAGCAGCTCTACTACGACAAGATCGTGGCCCGCGTGCCCCTGAACAAACCCAACACCTGACGAGGCGACCATGAAGCTGTACCGCTACCTCACCGGCCCGGACGACTCCGCCTTTTGCCAGCGCGTGTGCGAGGCCCTGAACAACGGCTGGGAGCTGTACGGCGGCCCCACCCTCACCTTCGACGGCACCCGCGTCATCGCCGGGCAGGCGGTGGTGAAGGAAGCGGCGGGCGAGTTCCGCCCCGGCCTCGACCTTTCCACGCTGTAGGGGCGCGCATGAAGCTTTCCGCCCTGCTGCTGTTGGCCAGACTCTCCCTCTGCACACTCTCCCTCTGCACCCTCTCCGCCTGCGCCAATCAGACCTCCCCGGGCCAAAAGGCCGAGGCGGAGGCGTTGAACGCCCGGGTGGAGGGCCTGGAGCGCCGGGAACGGGAAAACGCCGAGGAGCGCTCCAAGCTTACCGAGGACCTCCGCGCCCTGCGCCAGGACATGGCCGCCCTGCGCAGCGCCCTGGAGGACGTCTCGCGCAGCCTCGGGCCCCTCGCCGGGGGTCAAGCCGGACCCCCCTCCGCACAACAGGATGATCCGCGTGCAGCCACGCAGCCCAAGTCGCCGCGCCAGGCCCTCAAGGACTCACTCAAGAACCTCATGGACGTGTCCAAGGAGGCCATGGAGCGCCTGAGCCAGGACCTGGACAGATCGCTGACGCGCCCGGCCCAGCCGGAAAAGGCCCCCGCGCCCCCGGCTGGCAAGGGCTCGCAGATTTGACGCCAGCCCCCTGGGCGGCTTGGCGTCACGGGTGTGGCGACGGCTGCGTATTCGCCGCGCCAAGGGCTCAATACTGTGGACGAAACCGCGCCCCTTGGGGCATAGTGCCTCCCAGGCCGCAGTGCGGCCTCCCCAAGCCTGTGCCCAAGGAGTGCCCCATGCGCCCCACAGTATATCAGCTATTCAAGACGGTTACGCCCATGGCGAGGCTGGGCCTCCGCGTAGCCACGGGCCTGTCCCTGGGCTTTGCCCTGGCCTTGTCCTTGGCCCTTGCCCTGCTGCTGCCCGCCCCGGCCCAGGCGCAGTCGCCCTATGTGGACGGGCTGGAGCTCTACCGCAAAGGCAACTTCCAAGAGGCCGAGAGGGCCCTG
>JAVBYL010000313.1 GCA_030824035.1 Humidesulfovibrio sp. | reverse complement strand
TGCAGCCATGCTATGGCTGGACGCAAACCCTGCAACCTCGCGCTCCCTTCCCCGGGGACAAACTAGGAGGCGGATCATGGCCAAGAAAAAGCTTACCACCAACGCCGGCGCGCCCGTGCCGGACAACCAGAACGTGATGACCGCAGGCCCCAGGGGCCCGCAACTGCTCCAGGACGTCTGGTTTTTGGAAAAGCTGGCGCACTTCGACCGGGAGGTCATCCCGGAGAGGCGCATGCACGCCAAGGGCTCCGGCGCTTACGGCACCTTCACCGTCACCCACGACATCACCAAATACACCCGCGCCAAGCTGTTTAGCAAAATCGGCAAGAAAACCGAGCTGTTCGTCCGCTTCTCCACCGTTGCGGGCGAGCGCGGCGCGGCCGATGCCGAGCGGGACATCCGCGGCTTCGCCATGAAGTTCTACACAGAGGAAGGCAACTGGGACCTGGTGGGCAACAACACCCCGGTATTCTTCCTGCGCGACCCGCTGAAGTTCCCCGACCTGAACCACGCGGTGAAGCGCGACCCGCGCACCAACATGCGCAGCGCCAAGAACAACTGGGACTTCTGGTCCAGCCTGCCGGAGGCCCTGCACCAGGTCACGGTGGTGATGAGCGACCGGGGCATTCCGGCCAGCTACCGCCACATGCACGGCTTCGGCAGCCACACCTTCAGCTTCATCAACAAGAAGAACGAGCGCTTCTGGTGCAAGTTCCACTTCAAAACCCAGCAGGGCATCAAGAACCTCACCGATGCCCAGGCCGAGGCGATGGTGGGCAAGTGCCGCGAAAGCCACCAGCGCGACCTGTACGAGAGCATTGAGAAGGGCGACTTCCCGCGCTGGACCATGTACGTCCAGGTGCTGAGCGACGCGGCGGCCAAAAAGCTGCCCTACCACCCCTTCGACCTCACCAAGGTGTGGCGGCACAAGGACGCCCCGCTCATCGAGGTCGGGTTCTTTGAGCTGAACAAGAACCCGGAGAACTACTTTGCCGAGGTGGAGCAGGCCGCCTTCAACCCGGCCAACGTGGTTCCGGGCATTTCCTTCTCGCCCGACAAGATGCTGCAGGGCCGCCTGTTCTCCTACGGCGATGCCCAGCGTTACCGCCTGGGGGTCAACCACCACCTCATCCCGGTGAACGCGGCGCGCTGCCCCTTCCACAGCTACCACCGCGATGGCGCCATGCGCGTGGACGGCAACCACGGCAGCACCCTGGCCTACGAGCCCAACAGCTACGGCGAATGGCAGGAGCAGCCGGACTTCCACGAGCCGCCCCTGGCGCTCTCCGGCGCGGCGGCCCACTGGAACGCGCGCGATGACGACAGCGACTACTACACCCAGCCGGGCGACCTGTTCCGGCTGATGACCAAGGCCCAGCAGCAGGCCCTGTGCGAGAACACCGCCCGCGCCATGGGCGATGCGCCCGAGGCCATCAAGCTCCGCCACGCGGGCAACTGCGCCAAGGCCGACCCGGCCTACGGCGCTGGCGTGGCCAAGGCCCTGGGACTGAAGGTTCCCATGACCAAGGTGGCACCCATGACCAAGGCCGCTCCCAAGGCCAAAGCGGCTCCCAAGGCCAAGGCACCGACCAAGGCCAAGGCTTCGGCCAAGGCCAAGGCTTCGGCCAAGGCCAAGAAGTAGCACCGGGCTGATCCGCACCCACCAGGGGGCGTCCACACTGCCGATAGCTCGGCGTGGGCGTCCCCTTTTTCTTGCCCCCGGCCCCCTCCTGTCGTAAGCACAGCGGATGCGCATCCTCTTCCTTGGCGACATAGTGGGCAGGCCCGGCCGCCACGCCGTAAAGAAGCACCTGGCGGACATCCGCGCCGCCGAGGGGGCTGACCTTGTGCTGGCCAACGGCGAGAACGCCTCGGGCGGCCTCGGCCTTTCCGCCGAGGGAGCCAAGGAGCTCTTCAATGCCGGGCTGGACGGCATGACCAGCGGCAACCACATATGGAAATTCAAGGACATGCCCTCCTACATGCAGCGGGAGGAGCGGCTCATCCGCCCGGCCAACTACCCCCCCGGCACGCCGGGGCGCGGGCTGGCGGTGCTGCGCCTGCCGGGCAAGCCGCCCGTGGCCATGCTGAACCTCATGGGCCGCACCTACATGCAGCCGCTGGACTGCCCCTTCCGCGCCGCGGATGCCCTGCTGGCCCAGCTGGACGCCGAACACCCGGACGTGCGCATCCGCATTCTGGACTTCCACGCGGAGGCCACCAGCGAAAAGATCTCCCTGGGCTGGCACCTGGACGGGCGCATTTCCGCCGTGCTGGGCACGCACACCCATGTGCAGACCAACGACGCGCGCCTGCTGCACCACGGCACGGCCTACCTCACCGACCTGGGCATGTGCGGCCCCCTGGACTCCTGCCTGGGCATGAGCGTCGCGCCCATCCTGCGGAAGTTCTTGACGGCGGCACCGGAACGGTTTGAAGTGGCCGGCGGCCCAGTGGCCCTGTGCGGGGCCATCCTCGACATCGACGAAACCACCGGCCAGGCGACGCATATCCGCGCCTGGCGGTTCAATATCGCCTAGCGTCCACATCGCCGGGCATGCACAGGAGTGGCACAGTGAACATTTTCGACGAGCTTACCTGGCGCGGCCTGGTGCACCAGATTTCCGATCCCGACGGCCTGCGCACCTACCTCAAGGCCCCCGGCCAAACCATGTACTGCGGCTTCGACCCCACGGCCGAGAGCCTCCACATCGGCAACCTTGTGCCGCTGCTGTCCCTGGTGCGTATGCTGCGCGCCGGGCACAAGCCCATCTTCCTCATGGGCGGGGCCACCGGCCTCATCGGCGACCCCTCCGGCAAGGACAAGGAGCGCGAGCTGTCCAACCTGGACGCCGTGCAGGGCCGCGCCGCCAACATCAAGGCGCAGATAGAGGCCTTTGTGGAGCGCAACACCGGCCAAAAGCCCTGCGTGGTGAACAACTACGATTGGGTGAAGGAGATGAGCGCCATCGAGCTCCTGCGCGATGTGGGCAAGTACTTCACCGTCAACTGGATGCTGGGCAAGGAGAGCGTGCGCGGCCGCATCGAGCGCGACGAGGTCGGCATCTCCTACACAGAGTTCAGCTACATGATCCTGCAGGGGTACGACTTTTACCACCTGTACAAGGAGATGGGCTGCCGTCTGCAAATCGGCGGCGGCGACCAGTGGGGCAACATCACCGCCGGGTGCGAGCTCATCCGCAAAAAGGCCGCGGGCGAGGCCTATGCCCTCACCTTCCCGCTCATCACCACCGCCTCCGGCAAAAAGTTCGGCAAAAGCGAAAAGGGCGCCATCTTCATGAGCGCCGCCATGACCAGCCCCTACGCCTTCTACCAGTTCTGGATCAACACCGAGGACGCCGACGTCATCCGCTTCCTCAAGTATTACACCTTCCTCGACGAGGAGCGCATAAACGAGATCGCCGCCGAGCACGAGGCCGCCCCGCACTTGCGCGGCGCACAAAAAATCCTCGCCGCCGAGACCACCATCATGGTCCACGGAGAGGACGAGTTGAACAAGGTGCTGGCCGCCACCGACGCGCTGTTCGGCAAGGGCGACCTGAAGAGCATCGACCCGGCCACCCTGGCCGCCGCTCTGGAAAGCGCCCCGTCCAAAAGCTACACCGGCGAGCTGCCCGACCTGCCGCAAGTCCTGGTGGACCTGGGCCTGTGCCCGTCCAAGGGCCAGGCGCGCAAAGACATCCAGGCCGGAGCCATCAGCCTCAATGGCGACAAGGTGGCGGATACGGCGCACATGCTGGCCGGGCCAGACTTCCTGGGCGGCGCGCTGGCCGTGCTGCGCAAGGGCAAAAAGAACTACGGCTTGGTGCGGCTGGGCTAAGCAAACGTAGAAGCGAAAAAAGGCGAAGGCGGCGGGGCTCTGCCCCAGCACCCCGTAAGGGGTTCCACCCCTTACCCCCGCTGGGGGAAATGATTTCCCCCAGACCCCCACAGGCCAAGCGAGAGTGCCGGACGAGCCTTGCTCGTCCGGCACTCTCGCTTGGGGCAGTGTCTTGCGCTGGAATATATGCCGCTGTTTGCGCCGTCTCCCGAACACTCCAAAAGCGAAGTGCTCCCCATGCGGTTTTGCGCATGGGGAGCACTTCGCGTACTGGGGATTCCAAAGGGCCCCATCTCATGTGCGGGCCCCTTTGGCGGGGGTCAAGGGGCAGCGCCCCTGTCTCTCCGCGTATCCCCTCTTCCTCTCCGTCCCAGCCTTACAGCAGGCTCCAGAGCATCTTGGTGCCCATGATGAGCAGCAGCCCAGCGAAGATCTTCTTGAGCTTGCCCACGGGCAGGCTGTGCGCGAGCTTTGCCCCAAGCGGCGCGGTGAGGATGCTCACGGCGGCCACGCCGAGCAGGGCGGGCAGGTAGATGAAGCCCGCGTAGCCCTC
>JAVBYL010000287.1 GCA_030824035.1 Humidesulfovibrio sp. | reverse complement strand
GGTGTTTGCCACCGAGACATCGTTCACCAGTAAGACATCGTTCACCAGTGAGGCATTGTTCACCAGCGAGGTCTCACCGCGCGGCCAACCGTTCAAAGTGCTTCGACCAGCGCGCCTGTGCGGCGTTGTCTGGCCGGGTGGATGCGGTGACGGCCAACTCCGAGGTTGGTGCCGCGCACCACGTGCACGAGCTGGGCTACAGCGCGCGCACCATGCAGGTGCTTGAGAACGGGGTGGACGCGAGGCGTTTCCGCCCCGATGCCGAGGCGCGGGCCACGCTGCGCCGCGAGTGGGCCATGCCGGACGAGGCGGTGCTGGTGGGGCTGGTGGCGCGTGTGGACCCCATGAAAGGCCACGAGCTGTTCTGCCGCGCTGCGCGGTTGGCGCTTGTGGCCTGCCCAAGCCTGCGGTTTGTGTTCTGCGGCGAGGGCACGGCTGCGGGCGAGGCCGGTTCCGACACCCTGGAGGCCCTGCTTGCCTCAAGCGGGCTGGGGCACGCGGTGCTGCGCCTGGGCCGCCGTGGTGACGTGGAGCGTGTGCTGGCGGCGTTGGATGTCATCTCCCTGCCCAGCGTGGCCGAGGGCTTCCCCAATGCCCTTGCCGAGGGCCTGGCCTGCGGCCTGCCCGCAGCGGCGCTGGATGTGGGTGATGCGCGGGCCATTGTGGGCCATGGCGGCGCGGTGATCTCCACGGGAGAGGCTGCGCAGGGCGGGGATGTGGCCGGGCGGCTGGCGCGGGCCTTTGTGGAGCTGGCCGAGGCCGGGCCGGAGGGTCGTGCGCGTTTGGGGGCCTTTGGCCGCGCGCACGTGCTGGAGCGCTACTCGCTCTCCGCCGCCCTGGCGCGCTGGTCGAAGCACTTTGAACGGTTGGCCGCGCGGTGAGACCTCGCTGGTGAACAATGCCTCACTGGTGAACGATGTCTTACTGGTGAACGATGTCTCGGTGGCAAACACCCCGGCGGACAGAAAATAATCCGGCGGAATTGGTCACCCGGCAAAACAGCGGCAGCGCCCCGCCGATTTTGACGTCCTCTTATGCTCCCAGCACCTTGCGCCACAGCCGTCCGGCCTCGAACCGCAGGCGGCGACGCGGCAGCAACGCACGCGCCGTCTCCGGACCGATGAGCTGGTCGTAGCTGGCCTTGAGCCGCGCCAGGGACCCCCCGGGCTCCACAAAGGGCGGTAGGGCCTCCAGGCGGGAGCCGTTCAGGATATGCAGCAGGGCGGCCACGGTGCGGTCGTAGCCGTTGCCGGGCCCGGGCAGGCGCACGGCATTGCGGCCCGCTTCGTAATCCTGCTCGGAGTACTGCGGCAACGCGCCCTCAGCCAAAAGGCGGGCCAGGGCGGCGGTATCGGCCACGGGCCGGGCGCAGCGCGCCACCATGTGCGCCTGGGCCTCGAACAGTCGGGGAACAACCGTGGCGGGCAGCAGCAGCGAGGGCTTCTCCCAGAAGGGCATTTCCAGGCTCATGGCCGAGGCGCGCAAAATGGCCGCGTCGCAGAAGCGGAAGGCCCAGGTGCCGTCCGCCTCGTCCACGGCCCTGCGGCCCCAGAGCTCGTCCGACACCTTGCCGAGCCGCCAGGGGTCCACGCCCTCGGCTCCGTGCTTGCGGAAGGCGTATTCCCAGGGGTGCAGCTTGATGGCCAAGTTCATCCCGGCGCGCTCCACGGCCTCGCACACCTCGCCGTACACGGGGTCGCGGGCGTCCGGTGCGCTGGGCAGCCAGAGGCAGGTGGGCCGGTCGGGGTTGAAGCCGTAGCGGGCGCAGAAGGCCTCGCGGTCGGCGTGGCCGCCGTGCAGCTCGTTCACCGTGGGCTCGAAAAACAGGTTGCCCGTGAAGTACACGCGCTGCGCCGCCGCCAGCCGGGCGGACTCGCGGGTGCGGTTGTACTCCAGCTCGAAAAACAGCGTGAGCGGGTGCTGCACCAGCAGATGCCGCGCCCCGTGGCAGGTGTAGTCCCCCAACAAGGTGGCCAGCTGCGCCGTGTCCACGCCACGCGCCTGCACCTCGGCCAGCACGCCGGGAATGTCCGCATCGTGGTGCGCATCGGTGACGAGCAGCCGCGCCTTGGTGTTGCGCGCACGCTCCAGCGCCTCTGTCCTGGGGGTCAGCCGCACCCCGGCAGCCTCAAGGCCGGGCAGCAGCGCCTCGGGGATGTCCACCCCGGGCTTGAGGCCGCGGGGCGGGCCGCTGGCGAACACCAGCTCGCAGCTTGCACCAGCGCGCACCAGCTCCGCGTGCAGCCGCAGCAGTTTGTGGAAGGCCCCACCGTGGGCGTTGAACCAGGCGATGTGTATGTCTGGGGTCATGCGGGGCGTGTTCCTCATCCTGTTGCGCGTGCCGAACCGAGGCCGACGATATTAATTGAAAGACACGATATTGTAGACATAAACAGTATCGATAAGCTACCGATACCGCTGTCGCCTATTCGTCGGGCAGCGCCGTGCCAGTGGCGGCCGCATTGAAGCGGTAGCCCACGCCGCGCACGGTTTCCACCCAGTCGGCAAAGCGGCCCAGCTTGCCTCGCAGGCGGCGCACGTGGGTGTCGATGGTGCGTGAGGTGCCCTCGAAGTCCGTTTCCCACACGGTGTCCAGCAGGCGGTCGCGGGAAAGCACGCGGCCCTTGGCCTGCACCAGCTCGCGCAGGATCTTGTGCTCCGTGGCGGTGAGCTGCGCGTCCACGCCGTCCACGCTCAGGCCGTGGCCGGCAAAGTCGATGACTAGGCCATCGTTGTCAAACACATCCGCCGGGGCGCTGGCCTCGTCCGCCGCGGCGCGGCGCAGCACGGCCCTGACGCGCAGCAGCAGCTCGCGCGGGCTGAAGGGCTTTACCACGTAGTCCTCCGCACCCAGCTCCAGGCCCACGATGCGGTCGACCTCGTCGCCACGGGCGGTGAGCATGATGACCGGCACGGCCTTGAGCCGCGCCTCGGCCTTGAGCCTGCGGCACACCTCCAGCCCGTCCATGCCGCCGGGCAGCATCACATCCAGCAGCACCAGGGCAGGCTTGATGCGCGCGGCAAGCTCCAGGGCGCGCGCGCCACTTTCCGTGGAGCGCACGGTGTAGCCCGCGCCCTCCAGGTTGTAGGTCAGCAGTTCGCGGGTTTCCGCGTGGTCTTCCACCACCAGGATGGTCTTCCCCTCCACGCTCACCTCCGTGCACTTATTTGGATATTTCTTGCGTGTTGCCGTTGCCGAAGGCCAACTCGAAGGCCCTGCGGCCATAAAGTTGCGCGCCCCTTGCGCCGATGAGTCAGGCAACGAGTGATACATCTACCCGCGCGGGGCCAAGGCTGCAACCCCAGCGAATACGGAGCGCATATCTCATGTATTATCACGGCTTCGACAAAAAGTACCCTTCCAGCGCCTCGCCCTGGACCCACGGCGACGACCAGCTCGTGGGCATGCTGTTCACCAAGATCATCAACCGCACGGCAGGCACCGAGGGCGACACCCAGCCCCCCGGCCTGGCCGACGAGATGGCGCAGAACCTCTTCGACCTGCTGCTGTACATCCACAAGGACTGCCGCAGCTGCTAGCCCCGCCCCGGCTGCAAGGGCCGGGAAAGCCCGCCCCTTGACCCCCTGGGGACGATGCCGTATTGAGAGGATGAAACGATTGGTGGCCTGCGGGAGGGTCTCGCAGGCTCTTTCTATTTGTCCGGGCCGCATGGCGGTTGGCCGGAGAGTGGGCGCGGCGCGCACGGCGCGGATCGCGTTGGATTTCTTTTTTTGAGAGCGAGGCGAGAGATGTCAAGCATTCCCATTTCCCAAGAAGGCTACGTGTTGATGAAGAAGGAGCTGGACCAGCTCAAGAAGGCCCGGCCCGAAGTGTCGGAGGCCATCCGGCTGGCGCGCGAGGAAGGCGACCTGCGCGAGAACGGCGGCTACCACGCCGCCCGCGAGCGCCAGGGCATGATGGAGGCACGCATCAGCTTCATCGAGTCGCGCATGGCCAACTACAACGTCATCGACATGGCCAAGCTTGGCGGCGAAAAGGTGAGCTTCGGCTCCACCGTGGAGCTGGAGGATGTGGAGACCAACGAGCGCAAGCGCTACGTGGTTCTCGGCCCGGACGAGACGGGCTTCTGCAAGGGCAGCGTGTCCGTGCTCTCGCCCGTGGGCCAGGCCATTCTGGGCAAAACCGTGGGCGACGAGGTCATCATCATGGTCCCTCGCGGCCGCGTCGAGTACGAGATCATCAGCATCGAATTCCACGGCCCGGCCATCACCCTGCCAGCCGAATAGCCCCCACCAGATCCCGAAAACCGGAATCGGCCGCCCCATGCCAGGCACACGGCGAACACACCTCCCCACGGCCCTCGCGGCTGTGTTGGTGCTGTGCTTGTCCAGCCTGGCCGGGGCGGCCGAGTTCGGTTTTGACCAGAAGCGCGCCCCTGCCGTGCACAG
>JAVBYL010000373.1 GCA_030824035.1 Humidesulfovibrio sp. | reverse complement strand
AAGACCTCGACCATGTGCCCAAGCTCTTTGAGGGCGCTGGCGCAGTAGCGGCCAACGGGCAGGGATCCACCATACAACGGGAGCACCACAAGAACTCGCACTCGGCCACCTCATTGGAAAAAATTAAATCAAGAAAAAGTCTAGAGAATCTTTAATATTCTAAATTACCAAGCTATTTCAATCTACTCAATCATGCGCGTCGAAAAGTCCGGCAGGGCCGGGTCCGCGCTCAGCCAGTCGCGCTCCGCATAGAAACGCTGGGCGAATTGGGCGCTTTCGGCACTGGTTTTGCCCCCCCCAAGTCCCAAATGCATGGAAAGAAAGGCACGGAAGGCGCTGCGTTGGCCCTCCTGTTCGTCCAGCCCAGCCCGAGCGCGATAATTCACACCAAGGGCGTCCACGCTGGAATCCAGCACCACAAGCCCCTCGGGCAGGTGGCGGGCATCCCCCGTGGCCAGGTATCTGTGCAGACGGTTGTCCGCAAAGGGCTGCAAGCACTCCACGCTGGTGGGGCAGGGCCGGGACTCCAGGCAGGGCAGGCAGTCGCGCTGGGCCTGCAAAACCGTGTGCCCCAGGCCATAAGGCCCGGTCTCGAAGCACCAGGCCGAGGAAAGGAACGTTGCCAGCACGGGCACGCCCAGGTGCGCGGCAAGGTGCATGGTCCCCGTGTCCGGGGTCACCAACAGGTCCAGCCCGCCCACAACTTCCGGCAGTTCGGACAGGCTCGTTTTGCCACAGAGGTTGCGGCAGGCCTCCGCGTGTCGGGCGGGAAGCTCGCGCTGCAGAGCGCGAGCCGCGCGGTCCTCGCTGGCGCTGCCCAGGAGCGTCAACGCACCACCGCGCAGTTCGCGCAGGGTCGCCACTATTCCGGCCAGTTCCTTGGGCGGCAGCGAGCGCCGGGACTCGCGCCCGGCCATGACCACGCCGATGCCCCCTCCCCTGCCGCTGGCCTGGGGGTTCACCTGCGCGGGGGCCACGGGCGCGGCGTGGTGCCAGGCCCAAAAGTCCGCAATGTTCAAGCCCAGCCTTCGCATGCTCGACCAGCGCATGGCCAGCCCGGCCCACAGGCCTATGGACTCCTGCCCGACCTGCCAGCGGTGGCCCAACACGGTCCGCGGATCGAACAAGGCGGCCACGCGAAAGTTCAGCGGCGAGAAGTTGAGGTTGTACACGCGCTCGAAATTGCAGGCGGCAAGGGTGTGGAACACCTCGCGATTCTTCGTCAGCATGGCCTGGGCCTGCTCCAGCGCCGGGGCCTTGGCCAGGCCGGTGCCGTGGGCGATGACGGCGTGGACGCGCACGCCCGGGTAGAGCATGGCGGCCAGCCCGGCCAGGGACTCGTCCACGCAGAGGTGGACCGGGCGGCCTTCCTCGGCGCACAGGCTCAGAATCAGGCGCTTGGTCTGCACAAGGTCGCCAAAGCGGGCAAGCTGGACCACAAGGACAGGATTCACAGGCGTTGCGCCTCCCCCGCGAATATCTCGCGTACCCAACCTGTAGCCCAGGCAATGCGAATCTGGCAAGAAAGGCGTAAATGCCATTTTACAGATGCCCTTGCCATTTGGTATGACTCCCGCACATGCGCAATTACCCAATGTTCGTTGATCTGCATAACCGGACGTGCCTCGTGGTGGGCGCGGGCCGTGTTGGGGCGCGCAAGGTGGCCACCCTGGCCGAGTTCGGCGCCGGGGAAATCCGCCTGGTCGACACGCGGCCCCTGGACGAGGAAGCGGCGAAGCTCTGCGCCCTGCCCGGCGTGCGGCACATTCCGCGCGGTTTCGAGGCGGCGGACCTGGACGGCGTTTTCCTGGCCTTTGCCTGCACCAGCAACGCGGAAGTGAACCAAACCATCGCGCGGCTGTGCCTGGAGCGCGGCATTTTGTGCAACGTGGCGGACAGCCCGGCCGACTGCACCTTCACTGTGCCCGCCACCGTCACCCAGGGCGACCTGACGCTGGCCATCTCCACCGGCGGCCACAGCCCGGCCCTGTCGCGGCGTATCCGCCAGGACTTGGAGACCTATTTCGGCGAGCGTTATGCGCGCTTCCTGGCGCTCATGGGGCGGCTGCGGCCGCTGGTGCTGGCCCAGGGGGTCGCCACGGAGGAGAACACGCGCGTTTTTCGCGGCCTTGTGGGCTCGCGGCTTATCGAGGCGCTGGAACATGGCGACGGTCCGCTCGCCCGAGAGGAACTGGTGACACATCTTCCCCCAACCCTGCACGACAAGATCACGGAGCTGCTCGATGGCCTTGTCTGAATTCCTCCCCTTCTGCATCATCGGCCTGTACTTCCTGGGCACGGTCCTTTTCGCCACAGGCTCGGCCCTGCGGAGCGAGGCGCTTAAAATGTCCGCCCTGGGGCTGGCCGGAACCGGCTTCGCCCTGCAAAGCATCGAGCTTGGGCACATGCTCGCCACCCTGGACATTTCCCTGTCCCTCACCTCGGGCAAGTTCGTGTTCACCCTGCTGAGCTGGGGCATTCTGAGCATCTTCCTGCTGCTGTGGTGGCGCCTGGGGCTCAAGTTCCTGGCCGTTGTGGCCCTGCCGCTGGCGCTGGTCTTTTCCGCCGCGGCGGATGCGAGCATCGGCGTACAGGCCAAGCTGCCGCCCATGCTCACCGGACTGTTCTTCTTCGTACACATCGGCACCCTGCTTTCCAGCATGGCGCTCCTGGCCATGGCCTTTGGCGCGGGCGTGGCCTTCATCCACCTGGAAAAGCGCATCAAGACCAAGAGCGGGCTGAAGAAGTTCCAAAAGGACATGCCCTCCCTGGACACCTTCGACCGCGTCAACCACCTGGTCAGCCTCATCGGCTTTCCGCTGTACAGCCTGGGCCTGGTTTCCGGCTACGTTTGGGCCTGGATGGCGGCCAAACGCGTCTTCTCCCTGGACCCCAAGGAGATCCTGGCGCTCATCGTGCTGCTGCTGTACGCGTACCTGTTCCACCAGCGGGTGGCCCTGGGCTGGCGGGGCCGCAAGCCTGCCGTCATGGCCATCATCGTCTTCCTGCTCACCGTGGTGTCCATGCTGGGCGTTAATTTCCTCATTCCCTCAACGTTCCATGGATTCAAGCCCTAAGTTATGGATAAAATAATCTATCTTGTTGGATTGAATCACCGCACCGCCGGTGTGGACGTGCGCGAGAAGTTCGCCCTGACGAACCTTACGGAGTTCGAGGCCGGGTTGCTCTCCACCTGCCGCCTGCGCGAGGTTATGGCCCTTTCCACCTGCAACCGCGTGGAAATCCTCGCCGTGGCCGACAGGGCCACCTGCCGCGAAATGGACATGCCAGAGGCCATCCGCGCCCACTGGGCCGCCAGTTGCCAGGGGCCGCTGGACGTGCTGCGCCAGCACACCTACGCCCACGAGGCACTGGACGCCGTGTCGCACCTGTTTTGCGTCGCCGCCAGCCTGGACTCCATGGTCATGGGCGAGCCGCAGATCCTTGGCCAGCTCAAGGGCTCGTACCGCAAGGCCGTGGAAGCGGGAACCGCGCGCGTCATCACCAACCGTCTGCTTCACAAGGCTTTTTCCGTTGCCAAGCGCGTCCGCACGGAGACGGCCATCGCTTCCAGCGCCGTGTCCATCAGCTACGCCGCCGTGGAGCTGGCCAAGAAGATCTTTGGCGAGCTTTCCGGTAAAACCGCCATGCTTGTGGGCGCAGGGGAAATGGCCGAGCTGGCCGCCACCCACCTGCTCACCTCCGGCATCGAAAAGCTGTACATAACCAACCGCACCTATGCCCGCGCACAGGAGCTGGCCAAGACCATGCACGGGGAGGCCATCTTCTTCGAGGACATGGTGGAGCGGCTGAAGGACGTGGACATCGTCATCAGCTCCACGGGCTCGCCCACGGCCATCATCCGGGCCAAGGACATCCGCGAGGTGCTGAAAAAGCGCCGCAACCGCGCCATGTTCTTCATCGACATCGCCGTGCCGCGCGACATTGACCCGGATGTGAACGGCCTGGACAATGTGTACCTGTACGACATCGACGACCTGAAAGAGGTGGTTGAGGAAAACATGGCCAACCGCCGCGACGAGGCGGTAAAAGCCCGGGCCATTGTGGACATGGAGACGCAGGCCTTTTCCACCTGGCTCACCTCCCTTGCGCTGCAGCCCACCATCACCGACATGCTGGGCCGCGCCGAGACCGTGGCGGAACGGGAGCTGGCCAAGACCCTTAAGCGCCTGGGCAACGTGGACGACGAGACCCGACAGGCGCTGGAGGTGCTGGTGCATTCCGTGAGCCGCAAGCTGCTGCACGAGCCCATCACCTTCCTCAAGCGCCGCACCCGCGAGGAAGGTTCGTCGGAACGCTTCATCGACATCACCCGGCGCATCTTCAACCTAGACGGTGACCCGGTGAACGAGGAAGCGCACCTGGACCGCAAGACCGACGAGCCGCTGCTGGGCGAC
>JAVBYL010000101.1 GCA_030824035.1 Humidesulfovibrio sp. | reverse complement strand
TTGAGGGGCAGGAGGCCCTGCACGCGCAGGAGCAGATACAGCGCCGCGAAGCCCGCCATGTTGAACAGGAACATGGACAGCGCGTAGCCCTTCCAGTCCATCTCCTGGGCCGGGTCCACGCCGCAAACGCGGTACAGGCCGCGCTCCAGCCAGCCCAGGGCGCGGGCAAGGGGGTGCTTGCGGCCCTCCAGCACGGCGGCCATGTGCTTGCCCAAGGGCCAGGACAAGGCCAGCAGGAGCAGCAGGAAGACCCCGAGCTGCAAAAAGTCGGTTGCGGGAATCATTCGAAGGCCTCCGGGTTCAGCAGGGCCACCACGAGGTAGACCAGCAGGGCCAGCACCACGAGGCCGGCAAGGGTGGTGAGCGCGTTCATGAGCCGATCTCCCGCACGCGGGCCACAAGCCGCACCAGGCCCAGGGTTGCCAGAATCGCCAGCGCGGCCAAGAGCGCGATGGCGACATCCGAGGGCGTTTTCAATACTTCCAGCATGGTGAGTGCCTCCTCCCGGCCTCTTCCGCCGGGGTTCTTGCATGGAGGTATAGCACCAGAGGAATAAATGGTGTGTAGGGAAATTGAGGCGGCGTGTAAGGATTGTGTCAAGACAGGGGCTGGGAGCAGCCTAGCCTCGCCTAAAGGGGGGGCGTGAAACCGGTATTAAAATTCGGCGAGCGCCAACGAAAAAGGGCCCTCCGGTGACGGAAGGCCCTTGATCTTGTGAAGTGGTGGAGCTGGAGGGAATTGAACCCACGGCCTCTTGAATGCCATTCAAGCGCTCTCCCAACTGAGCTACAGCCCCACGGTGTTGGGAAGGCTTGTCTAGCCAACAGGGCCTTGTTTTGTCAACGAGAAAAATGGGGGATGGATTAAATTCATTGCCGGTGGCCGTGGCTCCGCCCGCAACACAGCGGACCGGTGGATGGTTTACGGCCTGTGCCCCCGCTCCGGGCTTGGCGAGCCGCCCAGCCCCACTCGCGCATTGCTTCCCCCGCGCACCTCGCGTATGCATGCGTCATGCGTATGCTCTCGCGGATTTTCGTCAAGCTTGCCTGGGTGGCGGTGGTGTTTCTCGGCATCACGGTCATCAGCTTCTGGGTCATCCACCTGGCCCCGGGCAAGCCCACGGACATGCAGACGACCCTGAACCCCGGCGCCAGCGCCGTGGCCCGCGAGCGCCTGGAAAAAATCTACGGCCTGGACCAGCCCATACACGTGCAGTACAGCCAGTGGCTGGGCCGCATGGCCAGGCTGGACTTCGGCCGCTCCATGAGCGGCGACGGCCGCCCGGTGTGGGACAAGATCAAGGAGCGCCTGCCGCTCACCTTCGGCATGAACGTCGTCTCGCTCATCCTCACCCTGGCCATCGCCATTCCCATCGGCGTCATGGCCGCCTGGAGGCAGGGCGGGCTCTTCGACAGGGTCTCCACGGTGGTCGTCTTCCTGGGCTTCGCCATGCCCAGCTTCTGGCTGGCGCTTCTGCTCATGCTGCTGCTCGGGGTCATGTGGCCGGTGCTGCCCATCTCCGGGCTCACCAGCCTGGGCTTTGAGAACCTTTCCCCCTGGGCCAAGGTTGCGGACGTATGCCGACACCTGGCCCTGCCGGTGTTCCTGTACACCTTCGGCTCCCTGGCGGGCATGTCGCGCTTCATGCGCACCAGCATGCTGGAGGTGCTGCGCCAGGACTACATTCTGACCGCGCGCGCCAAGGGCCTGCCCGCACGTGTGGTCATCTTCCGCCACGCCCTGCGCAACGCCCTGCTCCCGGTCATCACCATCCTGGGCCTCTCGGTGCCGGGGCTCATCGGCGGCAGCGTCATCATCGAGTCCATCTTCGCCCTGCCCGGCCTGGGCCAGCTTTTCTACCAGGCGGTAATGAGCCGCGACTACCCGCTCATCATGGGCAGCCTGGTGCTGGGCGCGGTGCTCACGCTCCTGGGCAACCTGCTGGCCGATGTGGGTTACGGCCTGGCCGACCCCCGCGTGCGCAAGTCCGGCGGCGAAGCTGGAGGAGGGGACGAGGCATGAGCCGGACCGCCAAACGCCCCCTGCGCCCGCCCACCTGGTGGCAAGCTTACGGCATGCTCGCCCTGGGCGTGGGCCTGGTGGGCGGCATGAGCCTTGCCGCGCTGCTGGCCCCCTGGCTGGCCCCGTACGACCCCAACGCCATCAACGTGGACGCCATGCTGCTGACGCCCTCCTGGCAGCACCTGCTGGGCACGGACGCCCTCGGGCGCGACGTGTTCTCACGCATCCTGTACGGCGGGCGCGTGTCGCTGTGGGTGGGCTTCGTGGCCGTGGGCATCTCCTCGGCCATCGGGCTGGTGCTGGGGCTGGTGGCGGGCTACTTCGGCAAGCTCACGGACGAGATCATCATGCGCGGGGTGGACGTGATGCTCTGCTTCCCCTCGTTCTTCCTCATCCTGGCTGTCATCGCCTTCCTGGAGCCAAACCTCACCAACATCATGGTGGTCATCGGCCTCACCTCCTGGATGGGCGTGGCGCGGCTGGTGCGGGCGGAAACCCTCAGCCTGCGCGGGCGCGACTTTGTGCTGGCCGCCCGGGTGGCCGGGGCCGGGCCGGGGCGCATCATGTTCCGGCACATCCTGCCCAACGCGCTGGCCCCGGTGCTCGTCTCCGCCACTTTGGGCATCGCCGGGGCCATCCTGGTGGAGTCGTCGCTCTCCTTCCTGGGCCTGGGCGTGCAGCCGCCGGATGCCAGCTGGGGCAACATGCTGCTGGACGGCAAAGAAGTGCTGGAGGTGGCCCCGTGGCTCTCCGTGTTCCCCGGCCTGGCCATCCTGTTCACCGTGCTGGGCTACAACCTGCTGGGCGAAAGCCTGCGCGACCTGCTGGACCCGCGCCTGCGGCGCTAGGAATTTCCCATGGCCGAAGCACGCACGCACAACGGCACGGAGCGCACCCGCTACCCCGAGCACGAGGCCCGGCATCCGTGGCTTTCGCGGCTGCTCAACGCCTACCACCTTTCGGACGAAGCCACCCGCCAGGACCTGGCGGAGGAAGCCGCCCGGCGCGGCCACGCCCCGGCCTGCCGCAGTGGCTGCACCGTGTGCTGCCAGGGCCAGGCCATCCCGGTCTCGGACTTCGAGGCCCTGGGCCTGTGGTGGTACGCGGCGGAGATACTGCCCCCGGCGGCGCAGCGACGGCTGCGGGGCCAGCTGGCCAACCGGCGCGATGCAAAAGGCTCGACGCCGGACACGGAATACGCCGACTGCCCCTTTCTCATGGACGGCGCGTGCTCGGTGTACCCGCTCCGGCCCTTTGTGTGCAGGCAGCACCACGTGTTCGGCGCGGCCTGCCAGCAGGGGGAAAACCTGCGCCAGCAGCGCCCGCGCGATGTGTTCAACACCGGGCAGAGCGCCGCCCGCGGCATGGCCTGGGAGATCCTGCCCCTGTACGGGGTGGGCGAGGATGATGTTGATAGGCTCTTCGAGAGAGGGTATGTGGGGAGCAGGTCGAAATCGCTGGACACTTTGCCCCTGGAGAACATCATCACCCACATGGACGCCGCAGCCGCCCTCCGGAAAGCACGCAATGCTTGAGTTGCTCCGCATCCGCGACCTGGCCCTCATCGAGGACGCCGAGCTGGAATTCGCCCCTGGCATGAACGCCCTCACCGGCGAAACCGGCGCGGGCAAGAGCTTCATTGTGCGCGCCATCGACTTCTTGACCGGCGAGCCCATGAGCGCGGACCTGGTGCGCCCCGGCAAGGAAAAGGCCGTGGTGGAGGCCGTGTTCGTGGTGCAAAGCGCCGAGGGCGCAGCCGAGGACCTCATCATCCGCCGCGAGCTTTCCGCCGAGACAGGCCGCAGCCGCGTGTTTCTGAACGACCGCCTGAGCTCCCTGGACGCCCTGCGCGAGCTGCGCGCCGGACTGGTGCTGCACACCAGCCAGCACGGCCAGCAGAAGCTGCTGCAGCCCGCCTACCAGGCCAAAATCCTCGACACCTTTTTGCCCGAGCCCGCCCTGCTGGCCGAGCGCGACGCCGCCCTGGGCGAGGTGGCCGCCCGCATCCAGGCCCGCGCCGACCTGGCCGACAAGGTGGCCGAGCTCTCGCGCCAGCGGGAACTGCTGGAGTTCCAGCGTGCCGAGATTTCCAAGGTGGACCCGCAGCCCGGCGAGGAGGACGACCTGCTTGCGCGCAAGGCGGGCCTGAAGGACACCGAACGGCTGGAGGAGGCCCGCGCCCGCGCGCTGGAGGCGCTGCTGGGCGAGGCGCCGCTTGCGGCCCTGCTGGGCGAGCTTTCCCGCACCCTGGGCCAGCTTTCCGTGTTCGACGAGAGTTTTACCGCCGACCGCGACGCGGCCGAGGACTACCGGCACCAGTTGGCGGGCCTGGAGTCGCGCATCCGCCGCATGGGCCCTGGCGGCGCAAAGGGCGGGGAAGACGACATCGAGGCCATCGAGGC
>JAVBYL010000227.1 GCA_030824035.1 Humidesulfovibrio sp. | reverse complement strand
CTGGCCGAGCCCGCCGACGCCAAGGTATATAAAATGAAGCCCGAGGAGCGCGCCGCCGCCCTCAAGGAAAAAAAGGCCAGGAAGGCCCAGGCCAAGAAGTCCAAGAAGGCCGCCGAGGATGCTCCGGGCGGCTGGGTGGAGGTCAAGCAAGGCTCTGGGGCCGCCAGCGCCAAGAAGTCCAAGAAGGCCAAGGCGGAGAAATCCGCCCCGGCGAAGCAGAAGCCGGAGAAGTTGGCAAAGGCTGAAAAGCCGGAAAAGCTCGACAAGAAATCCAAGAAGGCCAAGGCGGCGGAATCCGCGCAGGCGTCAGATATGAAAAAGTCAGACGTGAAGGAAAAGAAGGGCAAAAAGACCAAGAAGGAGCGGGCCGAGGAAGCCAAGGCTGCGAAGGAAGCAAAGGCCGCCAAGGCGGAAGCCTCCGGCAAGGCCACCAAGCTCAGCAAGGCCGACAAGCGCAAGTCCAAGAACCGTAACGTTTCCACCAGCGAGGCCTTCCGCGACAGTGGCCGTGGTGCCTCGGTGCGGGCCTCCAGCACGGAGGTGCGCCGCTCCGGCGCCGCCACCCCTGCAGGGCCGAATCTGGACGCATATTCCGTGAGCCGCCCGGGCTACGAAAAGGGCCAGACTTCCGTTCCTGGTGCTACCACTCCAGGTGCTACCGTCCCGGGCTCTGCCCCCGCCGCCCCGGCCACGCCCGCCGCCGTCGTGCCGGAGGTGCGCCACGAGGTGCAGCCCGGTCCCCTGGACAGCTCCACCCCCCTGGGCAGCACGCCCAAGGGCGGCGAGGGCCGCTTCTAAAGCGCCGCACGCCTCAGCATGAAGCAAGGCCGGGTTCCCCACGAAGGAGCCCGGCCTTTTTTTGCGCCCGGCCACAGGGGAGGCACACGGACGCAAAAAAGGCCCGGAGCGTGCGCCCCGGGCCTTGGTGTTTGCTTAAGCGGTTGCGGAGCTACTGGACGAGCACCCAGGTGCCGTCGGGGTTGCGGTAGGCCTTGGCCTTCAGGTCCTTTTCCTTCCCGTCCACATTGGCCTTGATGTACACATCGCGGTAAATCTTGTTGTCCTGGCTGTACGGAGTGGTGGGCGTGGCCTCGTACTGCACGCCGGTGTCCGGGTTCTTCCAGGTCATGGGCTTGCCGGAAGGCTGGTCCTCCAGGGTCTTGGCGATCTGCGCCTTGTCGTGCTTGTCCATCTCATTGCCGACGACGTAGCCGAACAAAGCGCCCACGCCAGCGCCGATGGCCGCGCCGGTGAGCTTGTTCTTGGAGGTGAGCGCGCCGATGGTGGCGCCCGCCAGCGCGCCGACGCCAGCTCCGCTTTGGGCCTTGTCGGCACAGCCGTAGATGGACCCCATGAGGAAGGTGGCCAGGACGAGGGATGCGATGATGCGTTTCATGTGTTCCTCCTTGTGCGGGGCATGCCCGCCGATACTCACAATGTTCATGCGTAAGAATACGCCTTCCGGTGCAATCGTCAAGACGGCGGCATATTGCCGGATGTTACAGCAAGGACCGGGCCAGAATGCGCGGGTGAGCAGGGGCGGGCGCTGCTGGGCGCGGGCGCTGGCCTGTTGCGCTGATGGGGGGGCGGAAGGTGTGCGGAAGGTGCGCGGCGGGTGCGCAAAAAGTGTACGTTCTTCCGCACGTGCCAGCACACCCGTGGGTAAAGGCTGAAGGAGGAAGCGGGGCGGGGCAGGGCGCGAAAAAGGCCCGAAGCTTGCGCCCCGGGCCTTGTGGTCTCGGCTGTGCCTGGGGCTACAGGTCGTAGTTGAAGCTCTTCACCATCATGGCGGTGCGGCGCTTCGACTCGGTCATGCGGGCGGCCAGGTCCTTTTTGTACTGCGCCAGGTCGAGCTGGATGGTGGCCACGCCGGTGTCCATGGCGGCCTTGGCCACGGCCGGGGAAACCCACTCCAGCACGCGCGGGTCCAGCGCCTTGGGAATCACGTAGTCGATGCCGTAGATGAGCTCCTTTACGCCGTACACGGCGCAAACCTCCGGGGAAACGGGCAGCTTGGCCAGCTCGGCCAGGGCGCCCGCGGCGGCCAGCTTCATTTCCTCGTTGATGACCTTGGAGCGCACGTCAAGCGCGCCGCGGAAGATGTACGGGAAGCCCAGCACGTTGTTGATTTGGTTGGGGAAGTCTGAGCGGCCGGTGGCCATGATGCAGTCCGGGCGGGCTTCCTTGGCAACGGGGTAGGCGATCTCGGGGTCCGGGTTGGCGCAGGCGAAGATGACCGGGTGCGCGCCCATGCTCTTGACCATGTCCGGGGTCAGGATGTCCTTGGTGGACAGGCCCAGGAACACGTCGGCGCCGTTCATGGCCTCGGCCAGGGTGCAGGGCTTGCTCTGGGCGTAGTAGGCCTTCTCGGCGTTCAGGTCCGTGCGGCCGGTGTGGATGAGGCCGCGGGAGTCGAACATCCACACCTGGCTCTTGTCCAGGCCCATGCTCTCGTAGAAGCGGGTGGTGGAGATGGCGGCGGCGCCAGCGCCGGAAACCACCAGCTTGATATTCTTGATGTTCTTGCCGCTGATGTCCAGGGCGTTGATGAGGCCCGCGCCGGAGATGATGGCGGTGCCGTGCTGGTCATCGTGGAACACCGGAATGTTCATTTCCTTGATGAGCGTCTGCTCGATCTTGAAGCATTCCGGGGCCTTGATGTCCTCAAGATTGATGCCGCCGAAGGTGGGCTCGAGCATTTTGCAGAACTCGATGACCTTGTCCGGGTCCAGCTGGCGGATGTTCAGGTCGTACACGTCGATGTCGGCGAAGATCTTGAACAGCACGCCCTTGCCTTCCATCACCGGCTTGCCGGCCTCGGGCCCGATGTTGCCCAGGCCCAGCACGGCGGTGCCGTTCGACACCACGGCCACCAGGTTGCCCTTGTTGGTGTACTCGTACACCTTGTCCACATCGGCGTGGATGGCGCGGCAGGCATCGGCAACGCCGGGGCTGTAGGCCATGCTCAGGTCTTTCTGGGTCTCGCAGGGTTTTATCGACACGACCTCAAGCTTGCCCTTCCGCTTCATGGAATGGTACTTGAGGGCCTCTTCTGTGGTGTACAGCGCCATGTGGGGTCTCCCTGTTCGGTTGAGGTTCATCCGGGGTTGTGCCAGCATAGGCACGGACAACGAGTCTAGTTTGCAGCCGGGGGCGCGTCAAGCGCGGTGTCGCCGGTTCTGCCTTCGCCATCATTTTGCCTGGAGCGTCCATGCCGCTTTCCCACCTTGAAATTGTTCTTTTCCGCCCAAAATACGCGGAGAATGTCGGCTCCGTGGCCCGGGCCATGCTCAACATGGGCTGCACAAGCCTCACCCTGGTGGACCCGCAGGGCTACGAGAGCGACCGCGCCCTGCCCCTGGCCACCTTCCACGCCCGGCACATTCTGGAGGGCGCGCGCACCGTGCCCACCCTGCGCGAGGCGCTCGCGGGCGCGGCGCTGGTGCTGGGCACCACGGCCCGCACCGGGGGCTGGCGCAAGGGGCTGCGCACTCCGGCCCTGGCGGCCGGGGAGGAGATTTTGCCCCGCCTGCGCGAGGGCGGCCGCGTGGTGCTGCTGTTCGGCCCGGAGGACACGGGCCTGACCAACGAGGAAACCAGCCTGTGCGACCAACTGGTGATGATACCCGCCCACCCGGACTGCACTTCCCTGAACCTCTCCCAGGCCGTGCTCATCCTGTTGTACGAGTGCTTCCATAAGTCCCTGGAAAAGCCCTTTGTGCCCGCTGGGCCGCCCTCGGAGCGCGATGCCAGCTTCGAGGAGCGCGACACGCTCATGGCGAGCATCCAGGCGGCGCTGACGGACATTGATTTTCTGCGCGACCAGAACGCCGACTACTGGATGCTGCCGGTGCGCCGGTTTTTTGGGCGCTTTCGTCTGCGGCGCAACGAGTTCAACCTGCTCATGGGCGTTTGCCGCCAGGTGCGCTGGGTGGCGGGCAAGGCCCGGGGCGGAGCTGGCCATGGCCAGGATGAAGCGGTTTTGAGGGGGGGCAAGGCGGAAAAGGAAAGTGGAAACGAAGGGTAGTTATTGATTTTTATTTGAAACAATGCATAATAAATGCTGCCCTGTACCACTGGCGGACCTGGTTCGCCCGCGCATCTGGAGAGCCATGCCGAAGTTTTTTCCCCCCGCCCAGCAGGGGCCAGCACACACCGCTCGCGTTTCGCGCGGGCAATGGCGCTGTCGGGGTGCTTTTGGAACCCTGGCCCTAGCGCTGGCGCTGCTGGCGGCGCTTTTCGCCGTGCGGCCATGCTTTGCCCAAAATGGCCAAGCCCAGAATGGCCAAGCGAAGGGCGAGCTGGTCTTCGGCATGTCCGCTGCCTTCAGCGGCCCGGCGCGCGGGCTTGGCGCGGAGTACTGCCGGGGGCTGCAGGCCGGGCTGGAGCACATCAACGCCGAGGGCGGCGTGCGCGGCTGGTCGTTGCGGCTCATCATGCT
>JAVBYL010000232.1 GCA_030824035.1 Humidesulfovibrio sp. | reverse complement strand
ACCAGCTCCGTGGCCTGGTTGCGCGGCAGGTATTGGGTCAGGGTGTTTTCCAGCAGCCTGCACTTCTCGGTCAGGTCGATGCTGGCCTCCACCTGCGCGCCCGCCTGGGCCTCAAACTTCTGGGCCAGGCCAACAAACTCACCCACCACCGCCACTTCTTCCTTGGACTGGCGGGTGAACTGGGAAACCAGCACGTAGCACCCCGTGTTGAACAGCAGGGTCCAGAACACCGAGTGGGATACTGGGTCCAGCCCGGTGAGGCCGAAGAGCGCCTCGCTCCGCAGGAAGGGCAGGCCGAAGAGCCCATGGGTCATGGGCCCTTGCCAGAACGGTTCCCCCTTGGCCAAGGCGGGCATGAGCATGGTGTGCATCCACAGCAGAAAGCCCATGCCCAGCCCCGCGCCCGCGCCCAGGCGCGTGCCCCCGCGCCAGAAGATGCCGCCCAGCACCGCTGGCGCAAACTGCAGCACCGCGCCAAAGGCGATGATGCCGATGTTCACCAGAATGTACGACTCGCCCACGGCCACCTCGAACCAGTACGAAACCAGGATGAGGAAGGCCACGGACGCCCAACGGCATTGCAGCAGGCGGCGCTTGAGCAGGCTCAGGGCGGGTATCTTCTCGATGACCGGCAGCAGAATGTGGTTGGTCAGCATCACGGCGTTGGTCATGGCCGAGACCATGACCATGCTCATGGCGGCGGAAAAGCCGCCAAGGAACACCAGCAGTGTGAGGGCCGTGCTGCCGTGGCGCAGCGGCAGGCCCAGCACAAAGGTGTCCGCCGTGGCGGAGGGCAGGCCGCCCGCCAGCCCGGCGGCGGCGATGGGCACCACGAAGGCGTTGATGAGCAGCAGGTAGAGCGGGAACAGCCAGCTGGCCGTGAGGATGTGCTTTTCGTCGGAGTTTTCCACCACGGCCAGGTGGAACTGGTGCGGCAGGAAAAGAATGGCCGACATGGCCAGGAGCAGGTAGCTGGCCCAGGTGACGTAGGAGGCCCCCTCCCCGCCGCCGATGGACAGAAGCCTGGCCGCCTGCTCCGGCGTGAGTTTGGAGAACAGGTCGTCCCAGCCGCTGTTGATGACGAAGAGGGCGAAAATCCCCACGCCCACCAGGGCGATGAGCTTGATGACGGCCTCCACCGCAATGGTGGCCACCATGCCGGGGTGCCTGTCCGTGGGGTCCATGCGGCGCACGCCCAGCACGATGGTGTAGAAGATCATCAACAGCACCACCAGCGGGCCGATGCCCAGGAAGGAGTTCGCCCCGCCGTTGCCCGCCAGCAGGGTGAAGGTGGTGATGACCGACTTGAGCTGCAACGCCACGTACGGCACGCTGCCGATGAAAGCGACGACGGTGGCCAGCGCACCGATGCGGTGGGACTTGCCGTAGCGCGCCGCCAGAATGTCCGCGATGCTGGTGATGTGGAAGCGCGACTTGATGCGCACGAGCTTGCGCAGGATGAGCCACCACAGGGCTGCGGCGATGGTGGGGCCGATGTAGATGGTGAGGAACAGCAGGCCGGAGTCCAGGGCCTTGCCCACGCTGCCGTAAAAGGTCCAGCTGGTGCAGTAGGTGGCCAGGGCCAGGGAGTACACGTAAGGATTGTTGGTGACGCCATGGCCCAATTCGGCGCGGCGTTCCGCCCAGCGGGCCAGCAGGAACAGGCAGCAGATATACGCCGCCAGCAGCAGCAGCACGGCGAAGGGGTTAATCATCGCCCGGCCCGCCGGTATTTTTGTCGGTGGGCATGTTGTCGGTGGGGATGTCGCCAGGGGCCATGTCGGGTTCGGGCGAGGTTGCGGCGGAAGGAGGGGCAGCGTCGTCATCCGGGTCGTGCCGGAGGGTAAGGTGCGCGCATACAAGCAGCAGGGCTATTCCCGCCACCCAGGCCGCAAAGAGCCACAGCAGCGCGCCGCCAGCCTGGGGGATGCTCAGCACCGGCCAGGAGAACGCCACCAGCAGCAGGGCGAAAACGGTTCGTGAAAGGCCTTGCCCGCGTGAAGCTCCGTGCACCCTAAGCCCCCCCCTGCGTTTTTTGCGCCTGTCATTTGCCATACATGGCGGGCGGGGTCACCGCAATGCCTCGCGGGGGGAAAGTTGTCTCAAATGAGCCTTTTGGAAAAAGAAAAAGGCCCAGCGGAATGCACCGTTGGGCCTTGCTTCTTATGGTCGGGATGAGAGGATTTGAACCTCCGGTCTCTGCGTCCCGAACGCAGCGCTCTACCAGACTGAGCCACATCCCGTGTCGAGAGGGGAGTGATTAGCTGAATCAGGAAAAAAACGCAAGCCTTGAGATGCCGCTTGCGCGTATGTGCAGAGAGTTTGTGCGGAAATTCCCAGTGTTGGACAAGCGCCGTAAACTGTGCAATATGGGAAGTGTGCGGAATGCTCATGTTTTTTTAGCAACATGGGCCGCAATTAAGCTTTAGCAATTCAAGATGTTATATGCTTGCGCCGGGAGACGAGCCGTCTCGGGCCAGGAGAAGGAGCTTTTGTGTGATCAAGGTAGTCGTGGTCGATGATTCGGCCTTCATGCGGAAAGCCATCAGCACAATGCTCGCCAAGGATCCTGAGATCGACGTTGTGGCCACCGCCCGCGACGGCGAGGAAGGCCTGGAGATGATCCGCAAGTTCAACCCGGACGTGGTGACCTTGGACATCGAGATGCCGCGCATGGACGGGCTCACCGCCTTGCGACACATCATGATGGAGATGCCGCGTCCGGTGCTCATGGTCAGCTCGCTGACCAACGAGGGCGCCGAGGCCACCCTGAAGGCCCTGGACCTGGGCGCGGTGGACTTCATCCCCAAGCAGCTCTCCAAGGTGTCGCTGGACATCGTCAAGATCGAGGCCAGCCTCATCTCCAAGGTCAAGATCGTTGCCTCCCGCAAGCTCATGCACTCCCGCCCGCGCCCGGCCATGGCGCTGCGCGCGCCGCTCACCACCCCCGGGGCGTCATCATCGGCGCCATCGTCGGGCACTTCCGCCGCTCCGCGCCCCGCCGTCACCTCTTGCGGCTCGCCCAAGCGCGATGTGGTCGCCATCGGCGTATCCACGGGCGGCCCCCCGGCGGTGCAGAAGATCCTCTCCGCCCTGCCGGAGGACTTTCCCGCCAGCATCGTCATTGCGCAGCACATGCCCCAGGCCTTCACCGGGCCCTTTGCCAAGCGCCTGGACGGCCTGTGCAAAATTTCCGTCAAGGAGGCCGAGCACGGCGACAAGCTGAAGCCCGGCTGCGCGTTCATCGCCCCTGGCGGCAAGCATCTCATGCTCAAGCAGTTTGTGAGCCGGGTTGAGCTGGTGGTTACCCCCGAGCCGGCCAGCGCCCTGTACAAGCCCTCGGCCAACGTGCTCATCACCTCCGTGGCGGAGGCAGTGGGCAGGCGCGCCCTGGGCGTCATCCTCACCGGCATGGGCAACGACGGCATGGAGGGCATCCGCGCCCTGAAACTGAAGGGCGGCCGCGCCCTGGCGCAGAGCGATGCCACCTGCGTTGTGTACGGAATGCCAAAGGCTGTTGTCGACGCTGGACTTACTGATGAAATTATTGATATTGATGATATGGCGCAGTCCATCATGAACAATTTGTACGTGTAGTTGCGCCGCCGGGCCCAGGCCCGCGCCGTTGCAGCCGCCAAGTCGCTATCGAGCCCAGACGCACGAGGGGGGGGCGAGCCCATGAGTGATTGTAAAGAAATATTGACCATGCTCCGCAGTACGGAATCCGATGTGTTGCGCGAAGGGGCATACCTTGCCGCGGATGAACACTGCGATGAAGCCGTGCCGCTGCTTGTGGAGATGCTGAAAAGCAGCAACATCGGCGTGCAGGAGGCGGCGGACAACGCCCTGCGTAAAATCGGCGGCAAGGAGGCGGTGACGGGCGTCATCCCGCTGCTGCGCTCCGACGAGGCCCCCGTGCGCAACGGGGCCATGGACATTTTGCGCGCCCTCGGCGTGCAGGAGCTGCAGTCGGTCATCATGCTGCTGAAGGACGAGGATGTGGACATCCGCATCTTCGCGGCCGACATCCTGGGCTCCGCCGGGAACGTCATGGCCGTGGCCCCGCTGTGCGAGGCCCTGCTGAAGGACCCCGAGGTCAACGTGCGCTACCAGGCAGCGGTGAGCCTGGGCAGTCTGGGCCTGCCGGAGGCCGCCAAGTGCCTGAACATGGCCATGCGCGACGAGGAATGGGTCCAGTATTCGGTCATCGAGGCGCTGTCCAAGATCGGCCACGCCAGCTCGGTGGATGCCATGGTCAAGGCCATGGCCCATTCCTCGGAGCTCGTCGTGTCCATGATCATCGACGCCCTGGGCGACATGGGCAACGTCAAGGCCGTCACGCTGCTGCTGCAGCGCATCGAGACCTCCCCGGCGGCGCTGCGCAACAAGATCGTCAAGGCCATCGTGAAGCTCCTGGGCGCGAAGCTGGTGAACCTGCTGCCCAAGGGCGAGCGCGAGAATTTCCGCGAGTA
>JAVBYL010000291.1 GCA_030824035.1 Humidesulfovibrio sp. | reverse complement strand
CCCGGCACGCTGGCGCTGCTTTCCCCCGCCGCCAATCCCGCCCGCGCGCTCAAGTGGACGCTGGAGGCCCTGGCCTTGCCAGGGACTCCTGGTATGGACAGCACACTGGCTCAGCCAGAGGCGGGGCACGGTGAAAGTCCGCAGTGGGTGGGCGTGAACACCCTGACGCCCAACCGGCTGCTGGAGGCCGCCTGGAAGGCCGGGCTGTTGCCCGAGGCCCGCGCTTACGCACACTTCGCCAGGGAGGCCACCACGGGCGAGAGCAGGCTGGACGCGCTGCTTACGGGCGAGGAATCTGATACCGGCCAGAAGCCCGATGCGGGCGATACTCCCGGTACGGGCAGGCCCCTGCCGCCGCTCTACGTGGAGTGCAAAAACGTCACCCTGGTGGAAGACGACCAGGCCCAGTTCCCCGATGCCGCCACCGAACGCGGCCGCAAGCACCTTGCGGAACTGACGCGACTGGTGCAGGAAGGGGCGCGGGCGGCGTTGTTTTTCCTGGTCCAGCGGCCCGATGGCGGCTGCTTCGCCCCGGCCGAGGCCATCGACCCCGACTACGCCGAGGCCCTGGCCCGCGCCCTGGGCGCAGGGGTGGAGCTGTGGGCCTGGCGGGCCGCCATCACGCCGCAGGGCATCCACCTGGCCGAGAGGCTGGGGCTTGCGCCCTCCTGGGCCAGCCGCCACGGCCTGTAGCCGCCAACTTCAGCCTAACCGCAAGCACAACCGCAATCTCACCCACAATCTCAGCCGCGCACGCCCAGAGCCCGCGCGACCAGACGTTCCAAGGAGTTCTCCCCCGCCATGCTGCATCTCATCCTCGGCGCCGCCATCATCAGCTTCTCGCCCGTGTTCGTGAAGCTCGCAGGCCCCTACGGCGTGTCCGGTGATCAGGCCGCCTTCCAACGCGTGCTCATCGGCGGGCTGGGTCTGCTGCTGTTCAGCCTGCTCAGCCGCGAACCCGCCAGCAGGGTCCACCGCCTGCCGCGCGCGGGCTGGGGCTGGTCGCTGGTGTGCGCGGCCTTTTTCGCGGCGGATCTGCTCGCCTGGCACCTGTCCATCCTGTACATCGGCCCCGGCCTGGCCACGCTGTTCGGCAATTTTCAGGTGTTCGTGCTGGCGCTCTGGGGCATTGTGGTGCTGCGGGAAAAGCCGAACCTGCGCTTCTTCGCGGGCATCGCGCTGGCCATGGCCGGGCTCTTCGCCATCGTGGCCCCGGCCTGGGCGGGCGCGGGCGAGCAGTACCACCTGGGCGTGCTGTTCGGGCTGGCCACGGGCCTGTTCTACGCCGGGTTTCTCATCGCCCTGGGCCGCAGCATGGCGGTGTGCGGGCAGGGTAGCCAGCTGGCGGTGATGACGGCCAACTCGCTGCTCACGGCGGCCATCCTGGCGCCCGTGCTGCTGCTGCGCGGGGAGGGCCTGGGCGTGGAGTGGGGCATGCCGTTTGTGCTCATGGCGGGCTATGGCCTGTCCTCGCAGCTCATCGGCTGGGTGCTCATAAGCCGCGGCCTGCGGGAAACGCGCATGTCGCTGGTGGGGCTCATCCTGCTTTTGCAGCCCACCCTGGCCTACGTGTGGGACCTGCTGCTGTTCCACAAGCCCGCCGGCCTGGCCGAGCTCACCGGCGTGGCCCTCACCCTCGTGGGCATCGCTCTGGGCGCACGGCGGAGGTAGCCCGCCTCCACGCCCGCCGGGGCTGCCTCCAAAGAAAAACGGTCCCCCTCAGCTCTGTGCCGAGGGGGACCGTTTGCGTTGTCGTTAGGCTATTCGCTTACCCGCACTTGGTGTAGCCGCAGCTCTTGCAGCAGTGGCAGCCTTCCTCGAAGGTCAGGTGCTCGCCGCATTCCGGGCAGGATTCCTTGTTCAGGGCGTTGGCGTGGCTGCTGGCGTGCTTCTCGCCGCTCATGTAGCGGTTCTCCAGCACCCAGGCCACCGCGTCGGGGATGGACTGCAGCAGGATCTTCTTCTGGAACTTGGGGTGCTCGCCGCCGATGCCCTTGAGCTGCTCGACGATGTCGCGCACCTCCACGCCGGAACGCAGCGCCAGGGAAACCAGCCGACCGATGGCCTCGGCCTTGGCGGTGATGGACTTGCCGGACTTGCCGATGGTGGCGAAGACCTCAAAGGGCTTGCCGTCCTGCTCGTTGATGGTGAGGTACAGCGCGCCCAGGCCGGTATCGACCTTCTGGGTGAAGCCGTACACGATGTCCGGGCGCTTCTTGACCACGGACTTCGGCTCGGCCTCGCCGTCCTTCTTCTCCTGCCCGTCGCCGGTGCACAGCACCTGGGAGGCCTTGCAGCCGTCGCGGTACACAGTGACGCCCTTGCAGCCATACTCGTAGGCCTTCCAGTAGATGTCCCAGATGTCTTCCTGGGTGGCGGTGCCGGGCAGGTTCACGGTCTTGGACACGGCGTTGTCGGTGTATTTCTGAAAGGCGGCCTGCATCTTCAGGTGCCAAATGGGCTCAATGTCCATGGCGGTGACGAAGATGCGGCGGATGTCCTCGGGCAGGAACTCCATCTTGGAGCAGGTGCCGATTTTGGCCACTTCTTCCATGAGCTTGGGGCTGTATGCCTGGGCATCTTTCAGCGCGGCCTCGAAGTAGGGGTTCACCTCCACCAGCTTGTCGCCGTCCATGACGTTGCGCACGAAGGACAGGGCGAACAGCGGCTCGATGCCGGAGGAGCAGCCCGCCAGGATGGAGAGCGTGCCCGTGGGCGCGATGGTGGTGGTGGTGGCGTTGCGGTAGGGGCCCTGCTTCTTCTCGGCGAAGGTGCTCTCGGCGTAGGCCGGGAAGGCGCCGCGCTCCTCGGCAAGCTCCTTGCTGGCCAGCTTGCTCTCGTCCTGGATGAAGGCCATGAGCCGCTCGGCCAGGGTCACGCCCTCCTGGGAGTTGTAGGGCACCTTCAGCTGGTACAGCAGGTCGGCAAAACCCATGAGGCCCAGGCCAATCTTGCGGTTCTTGCGCACGGTCTCGGTGATCTTGTCCAGCGGGTAGATGCTGGCCTCGATGACGTTGTCCAGGAAGCGGGCGGACTGGCGGATGACCTTCTTCAGGCCGTCCCAATCGATGCAGCCGGGGGCGTCCTTTTCGTAAAACAGCGCCAGGTTGATGGAGCCGAGGTTGCAGGCCTCGTACGGGAGCAGGGGCTGCTCGCCGCAGGGGTTGGTGGCCTCGATCTCGCCCTGCTTCGGGGTCGGGTTGTCGCGGTTGATGCGGTCGAGGAAGACCATGCCCGGATCGCCGGACTCCCAGGCCTTCTGCACCAGGAGGGTGAACACCTCGCGGGCCTTCAGGCGCTCCACCACTTCCTTGTTGTGCGGGGCGATGAGGTCGTACTCCTCGTCCTTGTCCACGGCCTGCATGAAGGCCTCGGTGAGGCCCACGGACAGGTTGAAGTTGTTCAGCTCGCCCTCGCGCTCCTTGGCGCGGATGAAGCGGATGATGTCCGGATGGTCCACGCGCAGGATGCCCATGTTGGCGCCGCGGCGGGTTCCGCCCTGCTTGATCTGCTCCGTGGCGGTGTTGAAGATGCGCAAAAACGACAGCGGGCCGCTAGCCACGCCGCCGGTGCTGCCCACGCGGGAATCCGTGGGGCGCAGGCGCGAGAAGGAGAAGCCCGTGCCGCCGCCGGACTTGTGGATGAGCGCGGCGTGTTTCACGGCGTCGAAGATCTGCTCGATGCTGTCGCCCACGGGCAGCACGAAGCAGGCGGCCAGCTGGCCCAGGTCGGTGCCCGCGTTCATCAGCGTGGGCGAGTTGGGCAAAAATTTGAAGCTGGTGAGCAGCTCGTAGTATTCGCGGGCCTGGGCCTCCACCTTGGCCTTGCTGCCGCCATATACGGCCTCCTGCGCGGCAATGGCCGCGGACACGCGCCAAAACAGCTCCCTGGGCAGTTCATAGGGCTTGCCATCCGCGCCCTTGCGCAAATACCGGCGGGCCAGCACCACCTTGGCGTTCTCGTTCAGCGCCACATCGGGCAGATTTTTGGGCATGGGCGGCAGGGCCGGAGCGGCGGGGGAGGAGGGCTTGGTCGCGGTCATCGGACATCCTTACAAATGCGCTAGAGGTGGGCCCAAGGGGCAAAGCGAAGAAATTCGGACATGTAGCCAGTCTCTACGTACTTTATCAAGATACTCTAGAAAAAGCCATACAGCGGGAACCGCCGAGGCTCAAGGGTCTACCCCGGCAAGCAAGGAATCGCAAGGGCTTGCGGGCGGGCATTTTTTCCCGGCTTGCCGCGGCAACGCGAAAGCAAGCCCCTTGCCGCGCGCACGACCCCGCTGTAGAGTCGGCCCATGACGCGCACTTCCACACAAAAAACCCGCCAACCCGGCCTGCTTACCCTCGGCCCGGGCCACCTGCGCGAGGAAGCCGGGGCCCTGGGCTTCGAGCTGACCAAGGCCCAGGCCACCGCCCTTGCCCAGTACCTGAACCTGCTGCTCAAGTGGAGCCGCACCATGAACCTGGTGGGCAAA
>JAVBYL010000171.1 GCA_030824035.1 Humidesulfovibrio sp. | reverse complement strand
GGGACATATCACTGGTTTCCGGAACCCGGCACACCTGAAGCATGACGCAAAAGGCGCACATGACACCACTCCGCCGCAACGGCCCTTTCGTCCTGGTCAATGTCCTGAACTACGGGCACTTCAATTCGTATGCCGCCACCATTGCGCGCTGGGCCCTGGCCTCCGGCCTGGATGTCGTGTTTTTAGGCCACGGGGCGGGCCAGATAGCGGCCCGTGGCGGACTGGCCGGGCAAGAAGGCTTCGCGGCCATGGAGATCAGCGGCGTGTGCCGTGCCTCCTGCCCGGAGGTGCACTGGGGCGATGCGGCCCAAGCCAAGCCCGCGCAGGGCAAGCGCTGCCGCGAAATCATCGCCGACATCGCGCGCGAGTTGTCGCCCTCGGCCGTCCTGCTCATCAACGCCGATGAGGTCTTCTTCCAGAACCCCGAGGTGGGCGAGCCGGGGTTCACCTTCGACGCCCCGGTTTACGGCATCGTCACCTTTGGGCGGCGCGACACGCACTATGGCGTCCAGGACCCCTACAGCCGCCGCCTGAAGGCCACCCTGGACCGGCGAAGCGGCTTTGCCGGGCTCTTCAGCATCGACGAGCTGCACGTGCGCGATGGCGACCCGGAAGAGGCCTTTCTGCACTACCTGCCCGACCCCTACAAAGAGTTCCACGCCGCGCCCGCCGCAGCAGCAGCCGAGGAGGACTCCGCGGCCCTGCGCGCCTTCCTGGCCGCCGCGCCCGGCCCCATCGTGCCCATTTTGGGCAAGTTCGACAGGCGCAAGGGCAACCTCTGGATTCTGCGGGAGGTACTGAACCTGCCGCAGGCGCGGGTTGTGGTGCTGGGCGAGCGCGTAGCCGACCCCCGGGACGACGCGGAAATCGACAGCCTCCTGGGGGCCCTGGCGGCACAAGGGCGGGCCTTCGTGAGGTTCGGCTTCTTGCCCCAGGAGATGTTCGACCTGGTTTTCGCCAGCGGCACGGTTCCCTGCCTGCCCCTGCCCTACCGCAACCACACGGGTTCCTCCGGCATCCAGCTCATGGCCCACGAGCACGGCGTTCCCGTCCTGGCGCCGGACTTCGGGCTGATGGCGGAGCGCGTTCACGCGCACGGCCTTGGCGAGGTCTTCCGCCCTGGCGATGAAGCCGACTTCGCGGTCCGGTTCGCGGCCATGCTCCAGCGCGGGGCCAAGCCGTACCGAGAGGGTCTCCAGCGGTTCATGGGCTTGTTCGGCGTCGAGGCCATCGGCAAGGCGCTGGACGGCATGTTCCTGACGAACCGACCCGGCCAGGGCAACCTGCGCACAATTCTGCACCTGCGGCGCGATCTTCCTCCGCACCTCGCCCTGGCCGACACAGCGCGCCGCGCCTTTGCCGCCGCCGATATTCCCGGGGCGGAAAGCGCCCTGGCCGAAGCCTTGAAGCTGGCCCCGGAAAGCCCAGGCTTGCTGCTGGCCCACAGTGTGGCCCTCTGGCGGCTGGACCGCAAGGCCGGGGCGACGGCTGGACTGCAACGCTGCATGGAGGCCGGACTGGACGAGGAACTGAGCTTTCTGGCTCAGCTGACCGTGCAGGACATCCAGCAAACCTTCCAGTTGCAACCGGCCCTTGGCGCGCTCACCCTGAAAAACTCGCTGCTGTCCGCCCTGCCAGGGCTTTCGCCAGAATCACTGGCCGTGGAGAAGGCCCCCGGGCATGGTTCCTTAGGGCAGGGTTCCTTAGCGCATGGTTCCCCACTGGGCCAAACGCACCTGCCGCCAAGGTCCTGGCAGGCGCTTGGGGGCGTTTTTGCCCAAAGCGGCGGGCACGCGCAGGGGGCCGGGTGCTTCCGCAGGGCCATAGCCCAAGCCCCGGTCAACCAGGAATACCGGCTGAACCTCTCCGACGTGTTGCGCTACGCCGGGCGCTTTGCAGAGGCCCTGCACGCCCTGGACGAACTGGAGCGCCTGGCCGCCCACGCCCACGGCCTGGCCCACAAACGCGGCCAGGTGCTGTTCGAGCAGGGGCGGCATGCGGAGGCCGAGGAGCTGTTCAGGCTGGAACCGCCCGAGTCGCCGTTTTACGCCGCCGCGCAGGGGTATTTGTCCAGGCTCGCCGGACAGGCCGCTTCATAGCCGCCGCCCCAGGCCCGCGCTTTCATGGCCGCGATTCCATGACCGACGGCGCGCCCTCCCCAAGGCCGATCCAGCCCTGGATTGTCAGCGGTTCCCCGGCCTGATACCCTGCCGCAGGAATCCAGTGTCGCACGGGGGCTCCCTTATCATATTGGGGAACCCATGGCCCGAAACATGCACGCCTGTTGGACAATGGGTACTTCCCCCCGCAACCCGTGGAGGAGCTTTTCGTGACAGGACTCTTTCTGCTTGCCGCCGCCGCGTTCCTTCTCCTGCGGCAGCGCGTTTGGCAGGTCTCACCCACCAGCCACGAGGGGTTCAGCGCCTTCCCCTTCCGGTTCCTCGGCGACAAGCCCCTGGGCTATTTCGTCTTCTTCCCGTATCCCCTGGCCCTTTACTGCTCCGCCATCACCTATGGCAGATCGCGCCTGCTGGGCAATTTTTGCTACGACCTCCTGCTGACGTTCACCGGAATCGCCTTATTTCTCGCCGGCAGCCGCATCACCGGGTCGGACTTCGCCGCCTTTTGCGGCGGGGGCCTGTTTTACGCCGCCTTTGCCGCGCGGCAGCTTCTGGGGCCCAGCATCCATTTGGAGGCCTACACGTACTTTTTCGCCGCCCTGGGACTGCTCGGGGTGGCGCTGGCCCTGGAGCACAACTCCACGCTTGGGGTTTTCGCCGCCATGCTGGTGGCCAGCCTCAGCTTCTGGAGCAAGCTCACCGCGCGCGAGGCCCTGTGGCCCCTGGCCCTGGTGTTTTTCCAGCGCGGCCTTTCGGTGGAGCTGCTGGCCGCTTGCGCCGCCCTTGGCCTCATGGGCGTGCTTTTCCTGTGGCTGCTTTCCCTGGCCCACCGCCATGTGCCCGCGCCTTGCCTGTTCTTCGGCCTACCCGGCAGGAACGAGCCCCTCAAGGTGCGCCTGGGCCGCTTTCTGGCCTACCAAAAGCACGAGCTGGCCCTGCATTACGGCAACGTCGCGGGCTTCTCCTGGGGCAACATCCTGCGCCAGGCACGGGCCGAGCTTCACAAGAACCTGGGCGTCTTCTTCCCCGTGGCGGGACTCTTTCTGGCCCACCTCACCCTGGGTGCCGTCCTCTGGGAAACCAAGGCCCTGCTGCTGCTCTTCCTCGCCATCACGGCCACCAACTGCCTCACCCGCCTGTCCTTCACCTTTCTCTCGTGGAGCGTGGGCGTTTTTCCCCTGGGCCTGGGCGCGGGGCTGGCGCTGGAGGCCGCCGCGCCGCTGCTCGCCGCGCACTGGGCCAGCCTGGGCGCACTGGCCGCCCTCGCCTGCGGCATGTCCGCGCTCAATTATTCCGCGCTCACCTATTGGACGGACTCCCTCACCCGCGCCGTGGAATACACGCGCCACACCGTCCTGGCGCTCAAGGGGCGTGTGCTACCGCAGGACCACGTCTTCTGCAACGGCCTGGACGTGGACATTTACTACTCCCTCGGCTGCCAGTCCCCGCCCGTCGCCTTCCTGTTCATGCGCTATGTGGCCGCCTTCTACCTGCGTGGCTCCGCGGACTACCGCCGGGAGTTCGTCGGCTACTTCCGCGACAGCCAGCCCAAGTACTTCATCGACACGGCCAAGGACCTGGACCTGGACTACCTGGAGGCCATAACGGGGCTTCGCTACCGGCTGGTGCGCGAGGGCTACGCGCACATCTACCTGCTGGAAGGCGGCCAGGCGCACGGAGTTGGCCAGGCGCAGGACGACTTCGACCCGGCGCGGCTGTATGCCTGGAACGGCGCCCGCCATCAGCGTGAGGCCCAGGAACTGCGGCAGCGCGCCGCCGCCCAGCTCGCACAGGCGCAGGAGTTGCTGGCACAGGGCGACGCCGCCGGGGCCCTGGCCCTCACGGAAGACGTTCTGCTGTCCAACACGGGCCTGCCGCTGCTTCGGCTGGTGCGCGCCAAATGCCTTATGGCTCTGGGACGCGGGGCGGTGGCCTTGGTCGAACTGCGCCTGCGGCTTGGCGGCAGCCCGGAGGACGCCCAGGCCCGAGCCCTGGCAGAGAAGCTGGAGGAGGAGTTGGCGGCCACGGCCAAGGGGGCGCCACCCCTGCTGGTCAGCCTGAAGGCCTTCCCGGCCCGTTTGAAGACCCTATGGACCGGCATGAACGGTGGGGCGCGCGCCTTCGACCCCCTCCCTTTGCGCAGGGGGCACTAGCGCCATGTGCGGCATCCTCGGCTTTTTTTCGCCCGGTGGCGATGTGTCGCGCTGGCAGGCGGCTTTCCCCCAGGCAGTGGGCTCCCTGGCCCACCGGGGACCGGACGGCAGCGGGCACTGGGCCGGGGCGGGAGCGCTGCTGGGCCACACCCGCCTGGCGGTGCTCGATCTCTCCGACGCGGGCGCGCAGCCCATGCGCTCGGCCGATGGCCGCTT